>JBCAWW010000788.1:0-3264 GCA_038534415.1 Bacteroidota bacterium
CAATCCCAATCCAGGAACTTGCATTAAGCTGGAGTTTCCACCTACCAAATCACTCCATCAATAATACGCTTTGCTTCTCTTAAATGAGATGCTTAAAATCAGCAATGAAAATCCAATACTGCTCCGACCTGCATTTAGAGTTTTCTGACAACCGCCAATGGCTCGAACAACATCCCCTAATCCCCGCAGGAGATGTCTTATTGATCGGAGGAGATACCTACCATTTGGGGGACAAATTCAAAGAGCTAGCCTATTGGGATTTGCTTTCTTCACAGTTCGAAATGGTCTACCTCATCCCCGGCAATCATGAATACTATGCTGGGAAAGATGTGCAGCTAAGCCTAGAAATGGACTATGAGCTTCAAATCAGAGACAATGTCTTTTTGCTCAACAATACAAGCCGTATGTTCGGTGGCGTCGAATTTATCTTCACCACGCTCTGGTCTAAGGTCGAAGCCCAAGCCAAGGCGGTATTATCCATGATGTATGATTTCAAACTGATCCGCTATAATGGCAAGATGCTCAGCATCGCGCAATACAACACACTCTTTGCCAAGTCTTGGGCCTTTCTCCAGCAAAAGATATATACCGAAACGCACCACAAAAAAGTGGTGCTCACCCATCATCTACCGAGTAGGCTTTGCAATATCGAAAAGTATAAAGACAGTCCGATCAATGAAGGATTTTGCGTCGAGCTAACAGAAGAAATTGCCGCTAGTCAAGTCGATTATTGGCTCTACGGCCACAGCCACGGCAATAAGGCCCCTTTTACAATTGGCAATACGCAGATGCTTACCAACCAATTTGGCTACCTAGCTTATAGTGAGACCGACTCTTTTGATCGAGGGGCAGTATTTGAGGTCTAGAGAGGCTTTTTTTTGCTGCTTCGCAGAACGCTTCTCTCCCTGTTTTTAGACAAACGTTCTGCGAAGCAGGCCTAAAGCTCAATCGCTAACATCTCCCGCAGCACAAAATCCAATCGCTGCAAGGCACCGGGCATCGAGCCAAATACCGAGCGATGGATATTGCCCTCAGCATCGATCATTACCCAATGGGGCGTCCCCTCCGCCGCAAAAGCCTGCCAAGTCTCCTTGCCCTGATCGAGATACATCGGGAAGTCGATCTTGAGCAATTGTTTGATCTCGTTTACCTGCGCTGGACTATAAGCAGGCCCTTCGAAGCGAGTGTGTACCCCCATCATCTCAATCTCCGGATAGGCGCGGGCCAACTGCTTAGCAAAGGGCAGCGCCCGGCTTTTACAATTGGGGCAACCGATGTTCCAAAAAAGGAGCATGATAGGCTTGCCTTCAAAGCTTTCAAGCCCAGGGACGGGACTGCCATTTATATCTTTTAAGGCCCATGCGGGAGCTTTGATTTGCGTCATTTTGAATAAATTTGCGATTAGACTAGCGTGAGTTCAGCGCTTTGAAGGAGCTTTATTTGCTGCAAAGTATCCAACACATTGATCGACAATTTGTGACAAGTATTGCCCGCGCAAACGCCATATTCCAAATTTGCCACAAAGGCCTGTATTTGTGGCAAATCTGGGCCACAGATACGTAACAATTCTTTGCGACTGATCGGGTGCATCAGGTGGAGACTGAGCAAAAGCCTGAGCTGCTCGGCATCTAAATGCTCGCACTCGATTTGCGCTACATTATCGCTGATATGAGCATCTTGCAATCTGATGTAGCGTTTGCCATTGGCTTTGAGCCGAAACTCCCGTCTGCCATCGTCAAAACGATCCGAAACCTCGGTCAGGCCGTTGGCGAGGATGATTTGCGCTAATTGATTATTTGCTCGGTAGTACATGAGATATTTTGGTTTGACAACAATATAATAGCTCCTCAGTTTTTTGCTGTCCGCCAAAAGACAGGATTAAGCCAAACGCAATATCTCTACTCTCCGCTTCCCCGCTCGCAGCAATTTGAGTCTTTGATACAAGGGCGAGGATGCCTTTTGTGCTTTGTCGGAGATGAGGGCAACGACACTTTGGGGCGCCAATATAGGAGTCAGGTTTGCAAGCACTTGCTCTACTGGATTTGGGTTTGCAGCAGTCCAAGCTACCATACTGCCATAGGGCACATCTGTGATGACGATATCGGCTTTAAACTGAGCGTTCTCCAAAGGAGTCCCCCCCAACATATCGGCCTGAAACAACTCACTCGCTAAGTTTGGGTTTAGACCCTTGAAGATCCGCTCACTCGCCGCTATGGCCTGCTTGTGAGATGTCTTGCCATATTGCTCAAATAATGCTTTTAATTCTGCTTGCCGCTTTTCTAAACCTGATTGACTGAGCAAATCCAAATTTTTTGTGGCAAAATCCAGCGCCGCTTGGGCAATGTCAGAACCATAGATATGAGCAATCTGATCGCCATGTAGCATGCCCAGAGTCGTCAGGAGGTAGGCTTCCCCACACAATGGATCGTACAAACGCAGCTCCGATGCCTCGGGCAAATAGGCAGCGCAGCGCATGAAAATCTCACTCGCCAAACGCACCGGAAAAGTCGATAAACCACTTTTGTGATAGATGACCCTGCCGCTAGAGAAATCCGCATAGTTTTGCTTGGGGGCAAATTTATATTCCATAGGCGTTGATTAGGAAACCTCCCAACTCAAGGCCGGTGGCGGTATTTGTTTCAAGTCTTCAGGCCTTGTCCACATCCAGTCTTTGTTATAATCGATCAGGTCATGTTTGCGCAATTGATTGAGGACCGCATTGACAGTTTGGCGCGAAGTGGCTGTCAAACGAGCCATATCAGAGTGGGTGAGCTGATTGCGGACTTTGAGACTACCATCTTCTTGCTCGCGCCCGAAGGTTCGAAGATAATCGGCAATAAACTCCTTGACGCGCTCCTTAGAAGGTTTGAATAAGATAGAAGAAAGCCGGCGTTCGAGCTTTTTGATACGTTCTCCCATCAGTTGGATCACCGCTTGGTTTAGGCCCGGATAGCGCTCCATCAGGTAGCGCATCGTGGCAAGGTCCATGGGGCAGATGAGGCTTTCTTCGACGGCTACGGCAAACTCATTGGGGTCTTCTTGGTCTACCAAAGCGAGCTCCCCAAAGATGTTGCCTTCTTGTACTAAATACTTGAGGTCTTCTTGCCCAGACTCGTCATAGGTGCCGATTTTGACGATGCCTTTTTTGATAAAATAGACCTTGGCGGTACCTTCTTCAGCTAGCAATATTTCTTCCCCTTCTCGATATCTAACCAACGGCATGATACGAGAGAGATATTCCAACTCGGTTTTGGGCAATTAATT
>JBCAWW010000789.1:0-3258 GCA_038534415.1 Bacteroidota bacterium
CCTATCTAACCAATAGTCGGGAGTTTCATGAAGGGATGATCCGTTGGGCCTACATTACCCTCATGGCAAGAGAACCTAGTACTGAAGAGACGATTGCTGAAATGGACCATTACTTTGATGGAAAAGATTTTCAACTTGTACAACGAAACATACTGATCAAGGATGAATATGCAAACTTTTAAACTATCCCAATTAGGCAGGTGGAAGCCTGAGTTTTGGTTAAGGCAAAGTTTGCTTTGCCTCTTAGCCCTCTCCTTATTGACCGCTTGTCAATCAAATGATACCTACTTTTATGAGGTAAATCCGCTAGAATTGCCTTCCTCTACGGCAAACAAAGATAAGGCTAAGAGTCTCGATCAATACATTTCGATTCTTTATGCCAATCTTTTTCAAGATGCCATTAGCGCTGATGAGTTGAGCGAAATCCATAAAGTAATGGAGTCTATTGGTGATAAGGAATTAGCGCGTGAAGTGGTGATTAGCAATTTGATGAATCGGGACGGAATAATGATTCCTAGCGATGAGGATATGCGTAATGATATCGATGCGTTTTTAATGGACACTTACAAAAGATTTTTTGTGAGAGAGCCTTCAGAGGCCGAAAAAGCATATATGCGTTCTTATATCAACTCAAACCCTGACATCACCGCAGAGTTGGTTTATTTTTCTTTTGCAATGAGCGAAGAGTATCAATTTTATTAGGATGGCCATGAACAGACGAAATTTTATCAAGACAGCAGCAGCAACTGCAGGCGCGATCTCGATGCCGTATATTTTACCATCAGGTCGCCTTTTTGCTCAGACCACAGCACGTAGGGCCAATCACGTCGTATTGGTACTTTTCGCTGGAGGGGTGAGACAGCAAGAGACGGTTGATATGCGTTATTTGGATGGAAGTCAAAATGAGGCAATCCCTGGCAACATCATGTACAATTTGCTTGACGGAGCACCTCCAATAGACAAAATTGTATATGGCACAACGGGTAATCGCCCCGGCGAAATTCCGATTCCAGCAGTACTCTCCAATCCTTTGCAGCGCCAAGGCACCCTCTTTAGGGAAATGAGAGCCTCGCAAGCAGGACATTATAGTGGGCTAAACGTTGCCGTACAGGGCAATACCAAGGTGACCCAAGGATTAAGGCAGAAACCGATCAATCCGACCATATTTGAGTACCTCCGCCGTCATGCTGGTTTTATGGCCACTGATACATGGTTTATCGGCAATGGAATTGGTAATTCAGTGCCCTTACTCAATTATAGTGAGCACCCCGATTATGGAGCAAACTATGGGGCGAATTTCTTTGCGCCACGCTTTACCTTCGGTGATCTTGGATTTAAGCATCTCGCTAATGCCAAAAACTATCATCCCGAATATGAGCTAGACCCGATGTATAAAATGAAAGCCTTTCTCGACAATAGCTTTCGCCAAGTTTCAGAGGGTACAACAGGGATTGGTAATACCATGGAAGAAAAGCTCTTCATCAAGAGCTTCATGGAGGAAATGTTCACCAAGACCCAAAGTGGTACGGTAACTAGTCCGGCGGTAATGGATACCAATGATCTGGTTACCTTAAGTTACACTTGTGAGGTGCTGAAGTGGTTTAAGCCTGCTTTGACTGTAGTTAACTTCAATGACATGGACGCTTGCCATGCTAGCTTCACTGGCTATCTCCGTAATCTCCACCGATTGGATCACGGTGTAGGCTTTCTTTGGGATTTTATTCAAAGTCAAATCCCTGAGATGTCAAATGACACCATCATGATTTTGCTGCCCGAATGTGGACGTAACCTTGAACCGAATCCCATTCGAGACGAAAATAACTGGTTTGGTTATGACCATAGTGATTTCAATACCCAGCGAATTTTTGGGATGATGGCCGGGCCAACGGTTCCCCAAGACCTCGTAGTTGGAGACGAAAATAATCCCGTAGGCGAATCTGCTGATGTGGTACCCACCATTGCTGATATTTTTGGTATCAAGCAAACAGTAGCCAACCAAGGCTTACTCTCTGCAACTGCAATGTCCCTCTTTGACCGAATCTAAATATGCGCTTTTTCATTCTTCCTGCATTATTATTGGGGATCCTGGGCTTTGCGGCTTGTGAACCTGAGCCTTATGTCAATCCCTTTGAGGGAAACAAAGATCCCCAAGACTCACTGATTGCGCCCATCTCACAATTGGAGCCCAATAGCATCGAAGGGATTCATGCTAGGATATTTAGGCCTACCTGTGCCAATTCTGGCTGCCATGATGGGACTTTCGAGCCTGACTTTCGCTCGGTCGAAGCAGCGTATAATACGCTTGTATTACACCCAATCATAAAAAATGATCCAGCTGGTAGTTATACCTTCAGGGTCTTACCTGGCAATAGTACTGCTTCCGTACTTTGGAATCGTTTGAACCAGGACATCGATGGGCAGTCTGGTATCATGCCCCTACAGGTTGATCCCGGGTCTGATTGGGAAGAGAATAAAGCAGACTACCTAGCCAATATTAAGGCTTGGATCGATGGGGGGGCAAAAGACATTTTTGGCAATCCACCCCAAAACGGAGAATTAGCTCCCTCCTTACAAGGGATGTTAGCGTTCCCCGTAGGGAATACCACTAATAGACTTAGCCGCGATGGCGCAAACGGACCAGTAAAAGTGCCAGCCGGTACTAATCAAGTCGATCTATGGTTTAGTTTTTCTGATGACAATACTGACGCATCTGACCTTTTACATAACAAGTTAAAGTTGTCCGTAGAAGTAGATGGTTTTGATGGGCAAGCCGAGCAAACGCTACAAATTGTTAATCCGATAAGCGGCCCCGGTTTATTTGGTACCACTTCCTACACTCATAAGATTAGTGTGGATCTGAGTTCCTATGCAAGCGGAAACTTGGTTTATGTGCGGGTATATGTCAAGGAGGATGCACAGGCTAGTATCACAGAGATTCCAACGGATGGGAGTGCGAATTATACCAAGGCTTACTTTTCCATGGAAAGAAAATGACTTAGCTCAGCTAGTTCGTTTTCCGCTTCGATATTTCGGGATTCGCTATCCAATATGTCATCCATCTTGACCGTCCAATCATCTAGTTCTTCACAACTTTGGATGATATTTTGAAGGTAAAATTTCCCGTCTTTGGTGAGGGGTTCGTCTTTAAGTAGCTCTACAAGACCAATCAAACGTGCCAAGGGAGCTCTTACCTTCAAAATATCATCCAAAGTTGTGAAGAACTAGATGATTGGACGGTCAAGATGGATGACATATTGG
>JBCAWW010000790.1:0-3245 GCA_038534415.1 Bacteroidota bacterium
CACAATTTCAAGCGAATGCAGGCTCGATTTCAAACTTCAATTTTAGCCTAATCGCATAGGGACAGTCAATATAGAAGGTCAAGATTTGGCGAAGAGAGATGGATTTGGCGTTTGGGATACCGACGAAATTCGGGTCAAGGCTAGCTCTGATGCCAAAGTCCTTTTGATGGATGTGCCTATGCGATTAGGCTAAAATTGAAGTTTGAAATCGAGCCTGCATTCGCTTGAAATTGTGTAACTTCTGTCCTACGTCAAGAATAGGACTACTATGGCTACTAAAACTCACTACCGTACGTGCAATCTTTGTGAAGCAATGTGCGGGCTCGAAATCAAACTGGAAGATGAACAAATCGTTTCCATCCAAGGCGATAAGCAAGATCCCTTGTCAAGAGGACATATTTGCCCCAAGGCAGTAGCCTTACAAGACCTCCATCAGGATCCTGATCGCCTCAAACGCCCTATGAAAAGGGTAGGGGAGCAATGGGAAGAAATCAGCTGGGAAGAAGCATTTGACTTATTTGGAGAACGTATCAAGGCCATCCAAAAAGCGCATGGTCCCAATAGCGTAGCGGTTTACCAAGGCAATCCTTCGGTCCACAATCTAGGCACCATGCTCTATTCGCGAGATATGGTCCGAGCGCTCAAGACCAAAAATCGTTACTCAGCAACCTCTGTGGATCAATTGCCGCATCATCTTGCCGCATTGGAGATGTATGGCCATATGAACCTGTTGCCTATTCCGGATCTCGATCGCACCCAATATTTATTGGTTCTTGGGTGAAATCCCTTGGTTTCGAATGGGAGTATGATGACCGCGCCAGATGTAGCAAAGCGCCTGCAAGCGATCCAAGATCGTGGGGGCAAGGTGGTGGTGGTCGATCCGATCAAGACCCGCACGGCCAAGAAAGCGAGTGAGCATTATTTTATTCGCCCCGGAACTGATGTTGCCCTACTTTTGGCGATTGCCAACACTTTATATACGAGTAAAAAACTTAAGCCAAGTCGTTTGGCTGAGTTTACAGAGGGGATCGACGCCCTTGGCGAACGCTTAGCTCCCTATACTGCAGACTGGGCCGAAAAGATCTGTGGTATGCCGGCCGCAAGTATCCGTCAGATTGCAAATGATTTGGCAGAAACTGATAAATCCGCTGTTTATGGCCGCATGGGAATCAGCGTGGTCAAATATGGTAGCCTGTCTCTTTGGCTGGTCAATGTGATCAATATCCTCACTGGGCAATTGGATAGTGAAGGAGGGATGATGTTTACGAGTCCAGCGGCAGATTTAGTGGCGAGTAGCCCCGGAGAGCGTAAAATCGGCAGATGGAAAAGCCGCGTTCGGGGACTACCCGAAATCGGAGGAGAACTACCCGTTGCGACATTGGCCGAAGAGATGCTCACACCTGGCGAAGGACAGATAAAGGCTTTGGTTACCTCCTGTGGCAATCCAGTCCTCTCTACTCCAAACGGAGGGCAGTTGAGCAAAGCCTTAGCCGGTTTAGACTTCATGGTTTCTGTAGACATCTATCTCAATGAAACCACCCGTCATGCAGACTTGATCTTGCCGCCTGCTACGGCATTGGAAAACAGTCATTATGATCTCATTTTCCACGCCTTGGCGATTCATAATACCGCAAAATATTCAGAAGCATTATTTCCTATATCGAAGGAGCAACGATACGATTGGCAAGTGTATCAAGGAATGGTCAAAGCCTTGATTGGGAAGCTACATTCTCCCTTTCCGGCATGGATGCGGCCTTTTAAGGCTGATACTCCGGAATCACGACTAGATGGACTCCTCAGAATGGGACCTTATAAGCTGAGTCTCAACAAGCTACGCAAAAACCCTCATGGAATAGATCTAGGCTCCCTTAAGTCAGTGTTCCCGGCAAGGTTGAAAAGAAAAGACCAGCGCATCCAACTCTTTCCAGATTTGTATCACGAAGATTTGGCCCGTCTGGATAAAGAATACCTAAGTACAGACGCACAAATGCCGACTTTCCATCTGATTGGACGCCGGCATCTGCGAAGCAATAATTCCTGGATGCACAATAGTCAACGGCTAGTGAAAGGAAAGGAGCGATGCACCGTTTTACTACATCCGGATGACGCCCGGAAATTGCACATTGAAAAGGATAGTAAGCTCGCCATTAAGTCTAGGGTAGGGGAGATCAAACTCCCGGTAGAAATTACCGAAGACATCATGACAGGCGTAGTGAGTATTCCTCATGGATGGGGACACCACCAAAAGGGTACTCGCTTACAGGTTGCCAGTGCTCATCCCGGGGCCAGCGTCAATGACCTCACAGATGAAATGGGTATAGATGAGTTAAGTGGGAACGCAATCTTGAATGGCGTTCCGGTAGAAATTGTGCCGGTCAACGAATCAGCACCTGCTTCGACACTTTAGTGCCGTTACGGAGCATAAATACAAACACGTAATCTCCCTGAGCCAAACCGTCGATAGGACGTTCAGGATGATAGTTTTTGATAATTCGAGTCAAAATACCCGAACGATTCAAAATTCTGATTTGTCTAATCTCTTCGGCTTTTAAACCCTTGATCCAAATCGAAGCACCTTCTGTGCCGGGATTGGGATAGATGGAGATTTGCGTGTTTTGAAACTGGTGTTTGTTGTGTTCGGACTGCGGGATCTGATAGCATGGACTTTGCTGAATCCATTTTAAAGCTTTAGACAGGCGATTTTCGCGACCGGCAAAATGTATGGTATGACCCACCCCTTTCATGATTTCAAATTCGAGACAAGCTCCGCCGCGCATGAGCTGATCATGCAAGGGCTGAAATCGGGTGGTGGGACTGTCGTATTGACCGTGTAAAATATAGACACGCATATTGCGTGAGCGAGCGTAAAAGGGGGCAAACTCTGAAGCCGCCATTTCTGAAGCCATGCCTACAAGGAGTAAGCCCTTGAACATTTCAGGATGGCTCAGGCTAAATTTCAGGGCCGCTTTGGCTCCCCAAGAATGGCCCATGGCATAAATTTGCTTAGCGTCAATATTGTATTGGCGGCGGGTCTGCTGCACCAATTGCAAGGCGAGATCGAGATCTTCTTGCTGATCGGTTCGTCCATCCTTATGGCAAATATCGTTGGAACGCCAAGACCTGGCGTGATACCCTGCAAGCTTTTGCCGAAGCCAACCAAATCGTTTTACTCTGTCCAGACGGTGGCATAGATGGACGAACCGATCAGCAAGAAGATCTCGATCTCGCCTTGCAATTGGTGCAGC
>JBCAWW010000791.1:0-3245 GCA_038534415.1 Bacteroidota bacterium
TATCCGTTTTGTAGGATTGTTTTGTTCTTGTAATTTCCTTTTTTATTTTTATCCTCTTTTATAACGTTATAAATATACAAATCATACTTGGTGGATAGGAGACTTCCACCATCACCTGATCAAGCAGAACCTTAAAGGGTTTGATTTGCTGTCTCAATGGCGCATTACAAATGCTTCCGAAAACGATTAAGGATGTGCCGCAACCCAAACTTCGCCGTCTTCAAAGACTTCTTTTTTCCATATCGGGACGCTTTCTTTTAGGGTATCAATCGCATACTGACAGGCGGCAAAAGAAGCTTTTCGATGCGGAGTTGAAACTGCGATCACAACGGCGATTTCGCCTATGCTGAGGGTGCCATAGCGGTGATGCATCGCAATCTTGGCTACTGGCCATTTTTCTTTGGCTTGCAGTGCTATTTTGCGCATTTCCTTTTCCGCCATACTGGCATAGGCCTCAAATTCGAGGCGTTCTACCGTTTTTTGCTGAGTGCTATTGCGCACGGTACCGATAAATACATCTATGGCACCACAGCTATCGTCAGCCACTTGATCGATGGCATCCTGAGGCACAAGAGGAGTTTCGCTCAATTCAATAAATTCCATAGCAGTAAGTTTACCCTCCACTGACGGGTGGGATGAGTACAATTTCATCGTTGGCTTGAATTTTATGGTCCGGCTGGGCATACTCTTCGTTGACCGCTACCCTTAAACTCGCCAAATCTTTGAGGGCAGGATAAGTTTGCCCCAGGTGGGCTAGCAAGCTTTCCACCTCTAGTGAGTCCGGTACTTCCAATTCGAGTTGTCGCTGGCCAAAAATATCTTTTGTAATCCCAAACGCTAGCAACGTAATTTTCATATTCAAAGATAAGGATTTAAGGATATCTTATATTGGTTTTATGCAGACACCTGTGCTCAATCTTGAGCTATATCGCTATCAAAATACCCAAATGTCCCAGACCGACGATTTAGTCGCGGTCGAGGAACCCTTACAAATCATTGTCCAATACGGGTCCAAGGCTCAGCGCCAAGAGCATATCTTGACGCTGACGATGCGTACCCCCGGCAACGATTTTGAGTTGGTGATGGGGTTTTTGCTAAGTGAGGGCCTCATCCAATCTTCGGCTCAAATTTTGGCACTCTGGCACTGTGAGCAGGTCAAAGATCCGGCAGAGAAAGAAAATGTGGTCAAAGTTTCCTTAGATCCTGGGGTAGCGTTTGAGCGGGAGGGATTGAATCGAAATTTTTATAGTAGTGCCAGTTGTGGGGTGTGTGGCAAGACGGCGATTGATCAAGTGCTGGCCTGCGCTGAGGTCTTAGCGTTCGGCGAAGCCGCTCTCCAAGTAGATATCCTCACTGGTCTAGATCACGCCTTCGGCGAACGCCAGAGCCTTTTTCGACATACTGGAGGGATTCACGCTGCCGCGCTTTTTGATAATTCCGGTAAACTCTTAGTCTTACGAGAGGACATCGGGCGGCACAACGCTTTAGATAAGCTGATTGGGGCGCTGGCTGAGATGCCTGAGATTGAGAGGAGCGCTACGATTTTGTTTTTGAGTGGGAGGGTAGGTTATGAGCTGGTGCAAAAAGCGATTATAGCGCGACTGCCGGTGATCGCGGCATTGGGGGCGCCATCTTCCTTAGCGGTAAGCTTAGCCCGAAGGCATCAGCAGACTTTGATTGGCTTTTTGAAGCCGGAGAGATTTAATGTTTACAGCGGTGCTGAACGCTTCGTCTCTTTTCAAAAATGATGTTAGAGTTCGTCGCTTATCTCTTTAATTAATAATCGCGTTCATATTATTATTGTGGGGTAATATCCATTTTGGAAAATAATTGTTCTTTCAACATCCTACCCCAACCTCCCATGTCCCATAATGTAAATTTGGTAATCGACAAGATTGCCGCCAAAAATCCCCGTCATGCTCAAAAACTACGATTAGACCTCAAAGAGTGGGATCAAAATGCTATCGATCGCTTTGATCGGTTTTATGACCGCTACGAAAATTACCTCGATAAAGAGGGACTAGAACTTGATTATGGCGTGGATGCCTATCTCCAAATTATTGAAAAGACGCTGCAAGAAAGAATGCGTTTATCAGTCGGAAACCGCTTGTTTTCTGAACCCCAACTAGCTCAAACCCAACAAGGCGAAAGCGAAGTCTACCTCAACGGGATGATGTTTGCGCGTTTTTTGTGGCGACAGCAGTTTGGGCTAAGTCGATTTTATCAGGAGTCATTATCTAGCTTTGCAAAAGGGCCACTGCGCTATCTCGAACTATGCGGAGACCAATGGGTATGGGTCGAAGATACCATGGATTTGATTGGTTGGACAGGGGTGTATGATGTGATGGAGTTTAGCGAAGGAACCTCTGATGTGGCTCATGAGTATATGCCCGGACGGCCGATTTCTTTTTTGGAGGGAGGCTTAGATAATTTTCAAACTGAACGCAAATATGATCTGATCGTTCTGGGACAGATACTAGGACGCATGCCAAATCCAAGCCTGACCCTACTCAAGATAAAAAGCTTGTTGAGTCCACAGGGCAGTATATTTTTTAGCGCTACTGTCAATGCACCGGTTCGTTCTCGCAGAGGCTTTTCGAGTTTACATATTCTCAAAGAGTTGATCCATGAAGCGGGCTTGTCGATAGAAAAAGATATCACGATTGTTTCAGACGATCTTCCGATGGATCGAGTAGAACCCCTAAAAGCGGCCATTAGTTATGGCGCTTTTCTGAAACTCAACACATAAAAAAAGGCTGGAAGCAATTCCAGCCTTTTCCTTTATCTATGATATGACTATTTGACCATCATTTTTCGTTGCAACAACTCATTTTGATACTGCAAGTTGAGGATGTAAGTCCCGATAGAGAGCTTTTTTACATCAAACTCAATTTCGTGTGGACCTTGTGCGAGCGGTAGATCAAATACGCCCATCACTTCACGTCCTGTCATATCCGTTACCCATATTTTGGTGCGGGTTGCTTCCGGCAGTTCAAACTGTATAAATACTTGGTCTGTACTAGGATTGGGAAATATTTGCAGACTCTGATTTTGAAGAAGATGGGGATTTGCTTTGGCTTGCAAATCTACGATTGCTCCCTCTTTTATCGTTATGTCAACGATATCTTGGGGGATACTACCCTCAAACAATTCTGATTTGCGGATATCAATTCTGATTACATCCTCTGCGACTGCTGGTAACAATTGGGGTATCCTACCCTCCATACCCTCAAAAAGCGAGTTAG
>JBCAWW010000792.1:0-3240 GCA_038534415.1 Bacteroidota bacterium
GCTGCAGCAGGGATTGGTTGTTTGCAAAACGGCAATACCGTTGAAAACTATGAAGCGGCTAGCCTAAATGAGGAACTGATTGTACTCAACAACACCTTCTCCGCTAACAATTATGGTATTTGCGGTGGTGATAATGCGCTTCTGGTCAACAACATCTTTCAAAACCATACTACCACAGCCATTAAGGAGATAGATGGCAGTTCGACAGTAGCCTTTACGCTATTCTTCGGGAATGGACTAGATAATGATAATTCGAATCTCGAAGCATATTCTACCATCAACGGCAACCCACTATTGTCTGCTACCTTTGTCCCAGCACCTACTAGCCCGGCTATTGATTTGGGCTTAGCTACCGTTGTGTGGCAAGACAATACCTTAGTTTTTGATGCTTATGGCGCTTTTACTGGCAATGGACGTGATCTAGGTGCTGTTGAAACGGCTACTACTTACACACCGGCGATTCCGGTGCCAACACTTCCCGCCAATCTCGCAACCAATGAATTGATCAATCCGACAATGCAATGGACCGGAGATTTGGGCCATTATGAAATCGAGATTTATCGTTGCCCGTCGGGAACGCCTCCTACCGCCAATCTTCAACTCAATCAGTACACCCTCAAAGAAGGTCCTGTAACCGTTGGAGGAGTGCCAAATAACCTATCCGGTGCAACATTCAATCCTATCACGGGCACCTATTTTACGGTCAATAACGGTACTGAGCTGATTTATGAACATGATACGACCAGTCTGCTGCTCAGAACGATTACCACTACAGGATTTGATGATTTAGAAGCCATCGTCCATATCAGTGGGGATCAATATGCTATCACTGAGGAAAAGCGTCGTCATATTGCATTAGTCAATATTACAGCCGCTACCACCAATATAAATTATGCTGCGGCCACGATTATTCAGCTACCTCAGGCTGCAACAAATAATCAAGGGATCGAAGGGATTGGGTATGATCCCATCCACGAAATGCTCTTTTCGCTAAAAGAGTCTGGACCTCTGACCATTTACCAAAATCCGCATCCGACTGCGGTGGCACATGCCGTGCTTCCTGATTATGCTTTCAATCTTGCCACTAGTGGTATGGCCGATGTGAGTGGTTTGCATCATTTGGGCATTTCTAGTGCGGTAGAAAATATCGGGGTGCAAGACCATTTTCTGATTCTCAGTGATGTCTCTCGCCGCCTTGAAGAAAGAGATGCTCTGGGAAATTTGATTAGTTCTTTGGATCTAGGTAACGGAGGCGCTAATGCTACCCTAGCTGTTCAACTAGCACAGGCAGAAGGGGTTACAGTAGACGAACACGGTGAAATTTTAGTGCTGAGTGAGCCTAATACTTGGTATCGTTTTGCTCATCCCAATTGGAATACACTCCTAGGAGATTGTGAGTTAGCCTATCGGGCGATCGACCTCACTGCCAATAATCATACCCTACCTGCCAATACACTGGATTATAATACCCAATATGTCTGGAGAGTGAGAGGCCGCAGGATGTATGAATGGAGTGATTGGTCTGGATGGCGCAGCTTTACGACTGAGCCTAATCCCGACAATATTGCCCCCACTCAACCGATCAATCTTGTTTCGCCAGCGCAAACTGCAACCACAGTTGATCTCAGTTGGACTGCCTCTACCGACAATGTCGGCCTAGTAGGCTATTACATCTATGTTGATGGCGTTTTGTATGATTCAAGTTTGACCAATACCGCTACGGTGTATGGTTTGGCTTTCAACACTTTTTATAATTTTCAAGTAGCTGGCTATGACGCTGCTGGGAATATTTCGGTACTAAGCCCAGTGCTCAATGCCAGTACTTTACCCAATCTTTCGCCTCCAGTAACCCTTGTATACCAAATTAACGCTTCAGACGATGACGCGGAAGAGTATATCTCCAATGGGGCCATGGATTTGACTTCGACAGATCTCGAACTCGGTCAGGAGACGGGCAATTTGCAATACGTTGGCTTACGCTTTCCAGGCGTGGCGCTGCCTATTGGCTCAGTGATAATCAATGCTTATGTAGAATTCACAGTAGATGAAATCACTAATGCGGGCACTAGCGTCAACATTTGGGCAGAAGATATTGGCAATGCTCCTACTTTCACTTTGGGCAATAGCAATATCTCTAATCGGACACTAACTACGGCTAGCCAAGCTTGGGTGCCTCCCATTTGGAATGTGGTAGGACAAAGCGGGCCTAACCAGCAAACGCCTAATCTCAATACAGTATTGCAGGAGGTGATAAGCCGCAATGATTGGGCTACTGGCCAAGCCTTGGTGATCATCATTGAGGGGCTAAATGGTCGTCGTACCGCTGAAGCCTATGATGGCGTGCCTAGTTCAGCCGCTCGCTTGGTGATCGAATATGCAGAAGGAGCAGGCCCAGTTTTAGCGTTCAGCGAAGCTGAAATAGAAATAGAAAATGGAGACTGCCAAAATCAAATTGACTTAAATATTGCTGAGCCTACTGCTTGGACAAATGCTTGGATAGAGCGTGCCGATCATAAGATGGAGTTTGTGCACTGGCAAGATGTGAATCTCGAGGCGAGCATTAGCAAAACCTTGGATGAGCATCCGTACCCGCTGTCTTACTACCGAATCGCCATGCGCGACCTTGAGGGGCAAATGCGCTATAGTAAGGTAAAGCTAGCGGATAATCTTTGCCAGAGCTGGAGTCTATTTCCCAATCCAAATGAGGGAGAAGTGGCCTTTGTGCAGATCGCTATCGCGGAACGCTCAGTCCCATTGACCATTGAAGTGTTTGATCTCAAGGGGCGGAAGCTCCTTCAGCAAGAGGCGACTGCCTCAGAAGGACTCAATGAGATTCCCGTAATCTTGCCTTCATTAGCCGCAGGTACATATTTGTTGAGATTGCAAGGCCCTAATGGACAACTCGGTCGAAGAGCGCTGCAAGTGAAGTAAGGGCTTTGATTTTGTTTGCAGCTTCGCAGAACGCTTATTCATGTGCTAAGGCATTCATACCATAGCAACAAGAGTAAATTTGGTAGGGTCGTGCATGGATGTCGTCCGAAACTAATCCCGCCCAGAGGGAATCGTTCCGCGCAGCGGCAAAAAAAAAGAAGGTTTGAATTGTTGAAAACTCGAATCCTAGATTCAATAATCAACAGCTCAAACCTTCCTTCGTTTAGGAGGCTCGCTTACTTCTTATTAGAGTCTACTTTTATGCGGTCCTCACGATTGGCAAGTTCCCAAGCAGTGTAAAAAACGAGG
>JBCAWW010000793.1:0-3240 GCA_038534415.1 Bacteroidota bacterium
CTCCATAAAAGGAAAATGCTCCTTATCTGCTAAGCGCCGGATCAAGCTATCGACTACCTCATAAGAACTCCGCTTCTGGCTCGTAATATTGGAGGATTGGAAGCCTCTTTTCCAACCATTGCTAGACCAATAGATCAGATTGCTGTTGCCTCCAATATCATCGCTGGTTTTGAAGTGTGGCGCAATAATCGCCGTTTCGTTTTGCTTATTGATCCCAAGGATGGCATTGCTCATCCAACTGAAGTATTCATTCGCATTGCGATTGTTGCCGTGGACGACAATGACTGCGGATTTGAGTCTGCCCCATTTGGCATCTGGACGGAGGATATCATAACTCGAATAAAACTCCATCGTCAAATCAGAAGTACCGGCATTGAGCTGCATCGTTTGCAAGCCGCATGAAGGGCTCAAACAAGGGTCTTCTACGGTGAAGCTGGTATCTATCGGCGTATTGTCGACAAATATCACCTGAGGAGTAAAAGAACCATCATCCTCTGGTTCGCAGCTAAATAAAGTAAGCAGTAAGAAGCTGGCGATTAGGCCGAAAAAGAATATACTAGATGCTGTAGATCGCATGATTTTTAATGTTGAATGCTAAGAATTAAAGCTTATTGCCAGGCTAGTTTGACCCATTCTCCATCTGCAGCACAGGACCAAACAGCGCCAAAGTCAAAGCCCATAAACAAAGCGTTGGGCGAAGCACAGGACAAACTACTGATGTTGACAGGAGTGCCATCAGTGGTAATATCTGCCTGCCCTCCGTAATTGATTATTTGATTGTTAGGGTAATAAAGTTCTTGAAAGCTGCCAGTACCACCGACTTGACCAGCAACATTGCCCGGGTAGTCGCTTGAAGCATCTGCATCGGTTATGGTGATATTGCCTATTGCATAGGAACGCGTCGCCGAACCGTCAAGTCGTCCGATAAGCCCACCCCCACGGTTTTTGGCGGAGATATTGCCCGTTGCATAGCAGTCTCTGACCGTAGCGTTCTCTTCCAGAGAACCCACTAATCCACCAACGCGCGAAGAAAGCGACTCTACATTGCCAGACGCAAATGACTCGGCAATCAAACCTGCTTGAGAAAGTCCCACCAATCCACCTGCACGAGACAGCGTACCAAATACCCCACAACTAGAAGAGGATTTGAGGATCGTGCCAGCCTCTTGCGAACCCACTAAGCCTCCGGTGCGACTACTCGTAGAGGTCACACTACCGCTACTATGACAATTTTCTACCAGCCCGTTCAATTGGCGTCCCAATAAGGCCGCAGTGGCTTGCCCGCCAGATATGCCAGTGGTTTGTACACTGGTATTTAGAATTTCTCCGCTGCCATCAAGCACCCCAAACAATCCTACTTCCGTGATATCTGGTCGATCAATGCTCAAACCACTGATGCTGAAATTTCCTCCATCAAATTTGCCCGTAAAGGGCTCTGCTAAGCTACCCAAGGGAATCCAACCCGCAGGATCAGTGATGAAATTGCTGAGATCAATATCATTGATGACGACAAATTGACTACTCAAAAACAAACTGACGAGTGCTAGTTGCTCAGGCGTTTCGATGAGATAGGGATCACCATCGACACCCGTACCTGCCGCAAATAAAGGCTTCGGTTCAATCTCTGTCCGAAAATTTAAGCTGTAGGCTGTCGCAAAAGATTCGCCTTGAAGGCCGAGTTCTCCGGAGGAGATCTCCAAAGTATAATCTGTCTCATAAGCGAGACTATCTGTCGGTGTCAGGGCCATGATCGATTGATTGTCGTTGAAGCTAATGTTTATGTTGACTGGGCCATTTGCCGAACTCAAAGTTGTCGCATTGGAAGCCAGTTCTGGATTTACACCCTTGGAAAAGATCACCGTAAATGCATCGAGCACTTTGACGCCCTCCTTTCCTTCTTCAAGATTTCGCCCTTCGATTTGAGTAGCTACAATTGTAAGACTATCAGCATCCGCCGGATAAAATGGTTGCTCTTCGGTACAAGCCAGCATAAGCGCTAGCAATACGAAAGCAAGCCAAGGTTGATATATGAGCGATTTTATTCTTTGCATGGGAGCTTGTTTTGTTGCCATTGCTTACTGATTGATAGGGGTTTTGGTACAGATATCTGGCACAGTAGGGGCATTGAGATTGGCATCCAACTCGTTTGCGGAGTACAAAAATCTTTGTGGTAAGCAGGGCCCTCCTTTAGGATTGATCGGGAAGGCAATCGCAACTTCTGCTTCACTATCTCGCAAGCGACGGGCATCATTATAGGGCATCCAAGTGCCAAAGCCACTGACATAGCGCTCCTCGATGATTTCTCTCAGTAAGGCAGTATTTGGATCAATACCATCCTTGTTTTCTAAGCCATCCTCTTCAAAGTCGTCTTCGTCCAGCCCTACATAGCCAAAGCTTGCGGTTGGATCAAGCTTAGGAAAGGCATCTCCTGAGTTTAACCAGCTTCGCAGAACGTTTAGATGGTCCAAAGCGGTGGCAAAATCGAGGGTGCGAAGGGCTGTTTCTGCTAATATCAATTGATTTTCCGAAAAGCTGATGAGCGGCATCGCTTGGGTCGCAGCGGCAATCCCCATATTGGCATTTGGGTCAGAATCGTAAATGATATAGAAAGCGAGTCGCGCACCTTCTTGGGTCTTGCCATGTGTACGTGAAACCATCGCCGTATCCGAAAGCATTTGCAGCAAAAAGCTAGCTTCGTCGTTTTTTAAATTGCCAATATCACCAGCGCGTGAGCCTGCACTTAATTGCCAAAAGAGGTTTTTATTGTCAGTGTTTGCATCATCTATGGGTTGAAACACCATAGAATTTTCGGCTGAGCTAATCCCGTTTTGAGCAGCTTCATATGCTTTTACGTATTCGCGTGTTTGTAGATAGTAGCGGGCCTTGAGCGTCCAAGCCGCTGCCTTCCATTTGTCTGGATCTCCGGCAAAATAGATATCCTCAGAGATGCTAAGACTGGCATCTAAATTGTCTAGACCACTGATCGCTTGATCGAGCAATAATTGCAAGGAAGTAAAAACGCTTGCCTGCGGATCAAAGCTTGGAGCATCAATTCCAGCTGATACTGCTTCTGAGTAGGGAATATCACCAAACTGAGACGCCATCGTTCCCATGCAATGGGCCTCTATCACTTGCGTTATCGCTTGCAGCTGAACGTTATCTCCTGCTTTTTCTTGGATGGTCCGCAATTGCGAGAGGGTACTGTGATAAGCGCGATTCCAAATAGAGTTGGACTCTGCA
>JBCAWW010000794.1:0-3238 GCA_038534415.1 Bacteroidota bacterium
CTTAGACAAAAGGATTTAGACGCTAGAAAATCACTCCTGCTGAGTCATTAAGGACATTTTCTTTGTGTTGAATATTTTTGTCTATTTACTTCTTACTCAAAAACAATATATGTTGCGCAACACTTTGCCAATTTTTTTCCTTTGCTTGTGTTCTGTATTGCTCCTTCGTTGCGATTACCGTAAATATGACGAAGGACCAGTTTTGAGCATCTTCCCTACTGAAGATCGACTTGCTGGATCGTGGCAATGGCAATTGGCATTGGAAGCGAATGAACCCTTGACAGGCATTTATGCTGACTCTACCATCACTTTCTCGGAAACGGGAGGGGTGAGTATTTGTGATCAGGAAAATAATTGTCGCGAGGGCAGCTGGAGTTTGGTTTCTCGCCGTAGCCGGCTGCAAATGATATTTGGAACTCAAACAGAGCTTTTTGACATCAAGATGCTCAAGCGAAAAGAGGTATGGTTGCAGCAAACCCTAGACGGTTCCTTGCAGCTAGAGTGGGAGTTGATTCCAATAGAATAATTCTTGGTACTACGTACTGGGACAAAAGTATCCCAATCCTGAAATCAGGATCACGGAGTACATAAATATGAGAAAAACGACTTTTTATTGATTAAAATGTCGTTTTTTCTTTGTGTGAACTATTTTTACTCCCGATCCCGATGATCGGGATACCAAATCATTATACTACTACTATGGATCCTTTTATCGCGGAATTGATTGGCACTTTTGTGCTACTCTTATTGGGCAATGGCGTGGTGGCCAATGTCGCCCTCAAAGATACTTATGGCAACGACAGTGGCTGGATTGTCATTACAGCTGGCTGGGCGATGGCGGTTTTTGTGGCAGTAAGCATTGCCGCGGAAGCAAGTGGAGCGCATCTTAACCCTGCCGTAACGGTGGGAATAGCCTTGGCTAATGCCGACTTTAGTTGGGCGATGGCAGGCAATTATATTCTTGCCCAGATGCTCGGAGCAATGTTGGGGACTGGCACAGTTTGGTTGATTTATCGTGATCATTACAATCGTACTGAGGATGCAGGCGCAATTCGCGGAACCTTTTGCAACACTCCCGCGATAGCAAATACATTTAATAACTTCTTTACCGAGTTGGTAGGCACTTTTGTACTCGTATTTGCAGCCCTGTCTTTTGTAGAACCTAGCCTTGTAGGCGAAGGCTTGGCTGGAACCAAAATGGGCTTAGGTGCCATTGGTGCATTGCCGGTAGCTTTTGTTGTCTTTGGTATTGGCCTTTCTCTCGGGGGACCTACTGGTTATGCGATCAATCCAGCGCGTGATCTTGGACCGCGCATCATGCATGCGATCTTACCGATCCCAAGCAAAGGAGATAGCGGTTGGGGCTACTCTTGGATTCCGGTACTCGGACCGATTGCAGGCGGCCTCGCAGCGGCAGGATTATTCCTTGCTCTGGGCTAAGTATCCTTTTCAAAATAACTGTCCCATTTGGCTTGCGTTTTGTGCGGCGCCTGCATTGGCAAATCCTTCATATAGCCCCGAAAAACCGGGATCTCCGATTCGCTATACTCAGTCTTTACGCCTTGGCTCACGCCAAAACTGCTGCGCCCTACTTAGACATTTATTTCATTCACGATGCTAAATTGTAAGCCTCCCGACAAACATAGCATAGGCTAAATTTGTTTATTTGCTTGATAGGGTAATTCACTATTCAAGCGTTATCACTGTATGCGTTACCTAGTAGCTTTGAGTTTACTTTCGATCCTTTCTTCTTGTATGCTAGCGCAAAAGACAGAAGAAAATTTTCATGCCATGCTTGACAGTATGTACAAGCAGACTGTACCCCTTATCCAAGTCGAAGAAGTGGCCCAAAATCCTTCGCAATATTTGATCTTGGATACACGCGAACCCAAGGAGTATGCCGTTTCGCATCTCCCAGGAGCTGTCATGGCAGGTTATGATGAGTTTGACAAATCTATCGTCAAGGATGTGGCCAAGGACCAAGCCATATTGGTCTATTGCTCAGTAGGCTATCGGAGCGAACGCATTGGTGAGCAACTGCAAGAAATGGGATTTCAAAATGTCCAAAATCTCTATGGAGGCATTTTTGAATGGAAAAACCATGACAATCCTGTAGTGAATACCGAAAACCAATCCACCGAAAAAGTACATACCTACAACCGCCTTTGGAGTGGATGGTTGTTTAAGGGAGAAAAAATTTACTAACGCCTATGTTACGATCTAGCCTCTTTTTAGGCTTATTTTTAGCCATTACTAGTCTTTTTGCTCAGGTTCCCAGAACGATTGTTGTCGAGCACTTTACCAATACTCGTTGTGGTATATGTGCAAGTCGTAATCCTGCTTTCCTTAACAATGTGAATAGCCAAGACAGTGTACTTCACTTAACTTTTCATCCTAGTGCTCCTTATAGTAGCTGTATCCATTCTCTCCACAATCCTAGTGGCAATGATACACGCACCAACTTTTATGGTGTCTATGGCGGTACACCTCGTTTGGTGATTCAAGGAGAGGTCGTTTCTGCTGGGGCCAATTATGGCAGTAGTGCCATCTTTGATCCCTATCGTAGTGCCACTTCTCCAGCAAGCCTAAGGATTGAGCAAAATAAAGATGCGGATTCTTTACGCGTCCGAGTGATTGTCAAAACAGAGGAAGCCCATAGCCTCGGCAATCTCCGATTGATGGTTGCTGCGGTAGAGGATACTATCTTTTATCAAGCCCCTAATGGCGAAAGTGAGCAACTCAACGTTTTTCGCCGCGCTTTAGGTGATGTAGAAGGAGATCCTTGGGTCTTACCTACAAATGTTGGAGACTCGATTGTTTTTACTGCAACTATCGCCAATCATCCAGATTGGGATGTGGACCACATCTACGTGATGGCCATATTACAGGATGAGTCTAGCAAAGAAATTTTGCAGGCAAGTGCTAGCGCAGTCAGCGATGATAATCTGACTATGACCACTTCCGTAGAATCAGAATTAGGGTCTATCTCATTTGAGTATTTTCCTAATCCAGTCCAAGACATGCTCAACGTACGCTTACTTGATAGCCGCGAGGCTGAGGTGAGTCTCTATCGATTGACTGGGCAGATGATCATGAAAAAATCATTTACCCAAGAAACTCAGCTTGATTTTAGCGAGCTAGCCTCAGGGATTTATCTCTTACAATTGCGCAACGAAAAAGGGCAAGTGATCCGCCGGATTGTGAGACGATAATTTATCGTACAAAAAAATACGCTGTG
>JBCAWW010000795.1:0-3235 GCA_038534415.1 Bacteroidota bacterium
ACATTCACCACACACCAATCTTTTTCTAGATAGGGCAGTAGGCCTAAGAATCTGGAAATTCGGTCTCCGCTTATCCAGCCTCCGCCATGAAAATAAATCAGGGTAGGCTTTGGCTCTGCCGATACTACATTCCAGGGCTCTTTGCCTAACTTTTTGGCAGGAAAATATACATCTAGCTTTAGCTCAACAGCACCCACGCTTTTGTAGCTAATGTTTGAGGCTACGGAAATATTTTCCATGATCTGATAATTGCTTCCCATGCCGGTATACTCATTACATGATGCCAAAATGATAATCAATAGGATGCTCGAAAGGTAAAGGAATCGCCTCATTTGAAATACTTTAATTTTCGCCTTTGATGGATGAGCTGTTTACCAAAAGTAATAAAATAGAAATCCGGATGCCCGGAGAGGGAATCGTTCCGCAAAGCGATAAAAAAGATAAAGCCTATCTTAAGCGGTAGCCTCTAGGGTAGTTTGTAAGGCGGCCCAAGCCATCTTCATTTGCGATTGCAAGTCTTCGGTGGCCGACACTAGGGGAAGGCGTACGATAGGCTCACAGAGGCCTTGAAGCGCTAGTAGATATTTGACACCTACTGGGTTGCCCTCGGCAAAATTGAGCCCAATCAGCGGCAATAAATCGTAGTGAAGTTTGCGCGCCAAGGCAAAGTCGCCAGCCAAGGCTGCTCTGACCATTTGGCTAAAGGCTCCCGGCAATGAATTGGCCGTCACCGAAATGATACCATCTGCTCCAAGACTTATCAATGGCAAGGCCAGGGGATCGTCTCCTGAGAGCAAAGCAAAATCACTTGGCTTATTACGAATGATCTCCATGCACTGATCTAGCTTACCCGAAGCCTCCTTCATGGCGACAATATTGGGTAGCTCAGCTAGACGCAATGTGGTCTCTGCGAGTAGATTGGAAGCTGTACGAGGCGGTACATTGTACAGGATGATCGGTAGGTCGGTCAGCTCGCTAAGGTAGCGATAGTGCTGATAGATGCCTTCCTGACTCGGTTTATTATAATAAGGGCTGACGGAGAGGATTCCGTCTAGCTTATATTCCTTACAATACTGTTTCAACTGTTCACCAATGGCATGGGTATTATTGCCCCCGACCCCTAGTACGATCGGAAGTTGCCCGGCATTTTCATCAATGATGGTTTCAATTACTTTTCGCTTCTCATTAGCGTTGAGCGTGGCGGTCTCTCCGGTTGTCCCTAAGACAACGAGATAATCCACTTGCCCCGCAATCTGGTGGCGAATGATTTTTCTGAGGCCAGTAGTATCTACAGATAGGTCTGGCTGAAAAGGCGTAACTACCGCTACACCTGTCCCGCGGAAGTTGTTCATAATGAGCTTGGTTTGGAATCGCTGGACAAGCTATTTGTCGATCATGTTGAGAAAGTAATCAAATTCTTTGATCATTCCCTTCATGCCATGATTCTCCGCCTCAGAAGGACCTATCATCAATTCGTAGCAACTTTCAAAGCCTTCTTTATGCATACCTGTACGGGTCTTGGCTTTGGCAATACTACAAACGTATTTAGAGGTCATCCTATTGGTGAGATCAAAATCGATCAGGATGTCCAACTCATGTTTGCGGATTTGACTTTCAATTCCGGGGGTAGGGTAGTCCAACCAATTGAGCTTGGAAGGATTGATAAAAATGGTATCTGGGCCTTCTTGAAAGTGGGGCTCAGAGTTCTTGTGAAAGTTGATTTCGATCAACAAAACCTTCTTGCTACGTTTTTTGAGTCCTTTGACGTAGCCTTCGATTTGTTTAAGATCTTCGGGTGATAATTGGTTTACATTTACAATAAGGCCGATGCTGCGGGCACTTTCGATGTCCACAAAATCGCGAGCGTATTCCTTGGTGCGATCCAAGTTCCGGATTCGCCGCCGGCTAAACTTTTCCTTTAATTCGTTGAGCCACTCCATTCAATCATGCTAAGAAAATCCTGCTCCGTAATTACGGGTATTTCCAGTTTTTCGGCCTTGGACAACTTTGAAGGGCCGGCTTTATCACCAGCGAGAAGGTAAGTGGTTTTACTAGAAAGTGAGCTTTTGATCTCACCACCGTAGTTTTCAACCAGTTGCTTCATTTCGTTGCGGTCGAAGTTTGAAAAAACACCTGAAATTACGAAACTTTTTCCATTTAATTGATCAGCCCCAGGGGCTTTTTCTGCCGCTTCAAGCTGAATTCCTGACCGTTTGAGCTGAGCGAGTACCTCAAGTTGTTTCGGATCTTCGAAAAATGCTGATACACTCTCTGCAATCCGGATTCCAATGTCAGGAACTGCCGCTAGTTCTTCGGCATTTGCTGCTGCTAGTCCATCAATTGATCGAAAAGCTTTCGCGAGTTTCTTGGCAACGGTTTCCCCTACATAGCGGATACCCATGCCAAACAATACTTTTTCAAAAGGTTTTTCCTTGCTCGCCTCTATGCCATTGAGGAGGTTGCGGACCGAAAGATCTGCAAATCTTTCCAACTCAATGAGCTGATCATAATTTAGAAAGTATAGATCTGCATAAGTTGCGATTAAGCCTTCATCTACTAATTGATTCACAATTTCTGTGCCCAGACCATCAATGTCCATCGCTCTACGAGAAGCAAAGTGGATAATCCGACCCTTAATCTGTGGGGGACAGCCATCTACGTTCGGACAATAATGATTGGCATCTCCTTCTTTGCGGATCAACTCTGTCCCGCATTCAGGGCAGTGAGTGACAAAGTGGATGGGTTTTGCCTCTGGCGAACGCTTCTCCAGCTTGATCCCGACAATCTTGGGAATGATCTCTCCTCCTTTCTCTACTTGGACCGTATCATGCTCATGAAGCCCTAGTCGTTCTATCTCGTCTGCATTGTGGATGGAAGCGCGCTTTACCAAGGTGCCGGCCAATAAGACGGGTTTCAAGTTGGCAACTGGTGTTACCTTGCCTGTCCTGCCTACTTGGAAACTCACAGACGCTAATTCTGTAACGGCTTCTTCGGCTTTGTATTTATAGGCGATCGCCCAACGTGGGGCTTTGGCGGTATAGCCAATCTCTTCCCTAAGACCGATTTCATTGACCTTAATGACAATACCATCTATATCGTAAGGCAGCTGGCTCCGCTTGAGCTCCCAATCATCGAGATAAGAGATCACTTCATCCATGCTGTTCTTTACAGTATGACTTCCTCCCAATCTAAACCCCCATTCTTTTAAAAGGGCCATATTTTCAGAATCGGTCTT
>JBCAWW010000796.1:0-3234 GCA_038534415.1 Bacteroidota bacterium
ATGAGCTCTTTCAATTCTTTTGAAGACAACCTAAGTCTCATAAAAGAGAAAGAGAACCTCATCTCTATGGAAACCAAAGATGACGAATTGGCTCCTGACCAAAAGGAAAGAATTCTCACCGATATCCAAACAATCAATGACCTGCTCGACCAAAATCGCGCCCTCATTGCTGAATTGACAGAGAAAGTAGAGGGAAATGATGGTAAAGTGCGTGAGTTTCGTCGTATGGTGGCTCGTCTAAAAAAGGATCTTGAGTCTCGGGATGACGAAATCAACACGATGAAGGAAGAATTAGTAGCCTTGAACTTTGAAAAAGAAGAATTACATATTAGAGTCGATACATTGCGTGGTCGCAACGAACGCTTAGTTGCCCTATCTAACAATCAGGCAGAGACGATTCAGGCCAAAGAAGAAGTATTGGCTCAGCAAACTGAGGAAATCACTAAGCAAACGGCCCGTCTCAACCAAGCGTTCTACGTAGTAGGAACTGAAAAGGAACTCAAAGCAATGAACGTACTCGAAAAGCAAGGTGGTCTTATAGGTATTGGCCGTACTGCTAAACTTTCACAAGACTTTGATCCAAACGTTTTCACGGCAGTAGACATTACTGACTTTGATCGCATCCCGGTGGAAACCAAAAAAATGAAACTCGTAACGGCTCACCCTTCTGACGCTTATGCCGTCAATGAAACAGAAAAAGGGCATGTTGAAAGCCTCGAGATCACTGATCCCGAAAAATTCTGGTCAGCAAGCCGCTACCTTGTAGTAGTACTCAACTAGACAATCGCTCTTCGGAGACTGATATATAAATTAGGAAGTATCGTATTTGCCTTAATGTGGGGGCCCATTCCAATCGGAATTGGGCCTTTTTCTTTTTTGGTTTTTTCATAATCAAATTATGCAAAGTCGGCTATGTGTCAGTGCCAATGACATAAGTTTTTTATCTTGCAGCCAAATCATTTATCTACATGTCCAAAACGCTTACTGTAAACAACGAGACCTCAAAACGCGCTGCTGATAATATTCGTATTCTGTCTGCTGCGATGGTTGAGAAAGCTAAATCCGGACACCCGGGTGGGGCAATGGGCGGAGCTGACTTCGTGCATGTGCTTTTTAGCGAATTCTTGACTTACGATCCTGATAATCCGACCTGGCCACACCGTGATCGCTATTTTCAGGACCCAGGGCATATGTCCCCGATGCTTTATTCGATTCTTCATCTAACCGGTGATTACAGCCGTGAGGATATTGAAAACTTTCGTCAATGGGGGAGTGTTACGCCAGGACACCCGGAGAGAGACGTTCAACGCAGAGTAGAAAATACCTCTGGGCCACTAGGTCAGGGACACACTTTTGCCGTTGGGGCGGCTATCGCCGAACGCTTCCTCGCCACTCGTTTTGGTGAATGGATGAGCCATAAGACCTACGCCTATATTTCTGATGGTGGAATCCAGGAAGAAATTTCTCAAGGAGCTGGGCGGATTGCTGGTTTCTTAGGTTTGTCAAACTTGGTCATGTTTTATGACTCCAACGACATCCAGCTTTCTTCTACTGTGCCTGACGTGAGCAACGAAAACGTCGGGATGAAGTATGAAGCATGGGGCTGGAAAGTGGTTACCATAGATGGCAACGATCAAGACGCCATTCGTGCTGCTTTGAGAGAAGCTGATGCCGAAACAGAAAGGCCATTCTTGATTATCGGTAAAACCATAATGGGCAAAGGGGCTGTTACAGAAGAAGGGGAAAGCTTTGAAAAAGAAGTCGAAACCCACGGTCAGCCGCTTACAGGAGCCGGCGCTTCTTTTGCCAATACGGTAAGTAATTTAGGCGGGAATCCAGAAGATCCATTTGCGGTTTTTGAGGATGTTACTGCTTATTATGAAACTGTCGCACAAGCCAAAAAGGCTCAAGTTGCTGAACGTATGCAAGCAGAAGCTGAATGGCGCGCCGCTAATCCAGCACTTGCCGCAAAGCTAGATGGATTTTTGAGCGGAGACGCCCCCGAAATTGATTATGCCGGTATCGCCCAAAAAGCAAATAGTGCCACGCGTAATGCTTCCGGTACCGTTTTGGCCCACTTTGCCGACGAAGTCGAAAATATGATCGTTTCGTCTGCTGACCTGTCTAATAGCGACAAAACACAAGCCTTCCTCAAGAAAACCACCCACTTTACTAAAGGAGACTTTAGCGGACAGTTTTTGCAGGCTGGGGTTTCAGAATTGACGATGGCCTCTTTGGCCATCGGTATGGGGCTTCATGGAGGGGTAATCGCAGCTTGCGCTACCTTCTTTGTGTTCTCTGACTATATGAAGCCTTCCTTGCGCCTCGCAGCCTTAATGGAGGTGCCAACCAAATTTATTTGGACCCACGATGCCTTTAGGGTAGGGGAGGATGGACCTACCCACCAACCCATAGAGCAGGAAGCGCAAATTCGTCTTTTGGAACAATTGCATAATCACTCTGGTAAGCCTGGCTTCTTAGCCTTGCGTCCAGCAGATGCGCATGAGACTACCGTAGCCTGGAAAATGGCAATGGAAAATGTCGATACCCCCACTGGTTTGATTCTTTCTCGTCAGAATATCGAAAACCTACCTGTCGAGGAAGGTAAGTCAGCTTATGAGTCGGCCCTGCAAGCAGAACGCGGTGCCTACATCGTGCAAGCAGTTGAAGGAACTGCTGACGTAGTCTTTGTCGCCAATGGTTCTGAGGTCGCTACCCTGATCGCAGGTGCGGATAAATTGAGAGCTGAGAAAGGCTTAAAAATCCAAGTGGTTTCTGCTATTTCAGAAGGCTTATTTCGCCAGCAAGATGTCGAATATCAAAAGGCTGTATTGCCAGAAGGCATTCCTACTATGGGCATGACAGCGGGTCTGCCTTCAAGCTTACAAGGCTTGGTAGGGCCTCATGGTAAAGTGATTGGCTTGACTCACTTTGGTCATTCTGCGCCTTATAAGGTCCTAGACGAGAAATTAGGCTATACTGCGGAAAATGTATTTGAACAAACGCTCGCCTTTTTAGGCTAGGCATTAAAATATGTGGCGGAAATTGGGATAATGGCTAAAGCTGTTATCCCTTTTCGCATTTTTTGTAACTTGCGTGTAATAAATGAAGACACGCGATAAAATACTGTATACGGCCCGCCTGATGTTCAATGAGCAAGGGGTAAGTGATATCTCTAGTCGTAATATTAGCGATGAATTGAGCATCAGCTATGGCAATCTCTGTTATCATTTC
>JBCAWW010000797.1:0-3229 GCA_038534415.1 Bacteroidota bacterium
ATAGTCTCATTTATGTGGTCAGTGGCTGGAGCAATACCACCAACGTGCCCAATGTCCAAATTTATGATCCCAGTCTCGACCAATGGTCAGTAGGCACTCCAGTCCCAGACAATGGCAATTTCAAAGTATTTGGCGGCTCAGGAGTGATCATCGGTGATACCATCTATTATGTAGGAGGCGCCCGGATTGGGCCAAGTTTTCCCTTGGAAAATGTATTTCGCATTGGCGTCATCAATCCACAGCAGCCCACACAGATCAACTGGTCGAGCTTTGATCACCCCTCAGCATTGACCTACCGTACTGCCGCCTTTGCTCACCAAGGCAATGTCATTTGGGCGGGCGGCTCAGGCGTTTCTTACAATTTCAATGGCTTCGCCTATAATGGCTCTGGCCCTGTCGTACCCTTTGATTGGATGGTCAATTATTTTGTTGCTTCGCAAAGCATTTTCACCCTTAGCGACAGCATTCCTCCTATTATGGATCTTAGAGGCGTCGCCCAACTCAATGAGAATCAATTTCTCATTGCGGGTGGTATGACCAATGGCCCAAGCGTCAGTGCCCAAACTCTATTGTTGAGCAGTAACAATCCTACCACTCAGATTGAGGAAGACCTAAAATTCCCTTTTCGAATCCGACAGGAGCAAAAACACCTCTATATCGATGTAGCCTTAGCCACAGATTATGAGATTCAAATCCTCAATCTTCAGGGGCAAATAGTCCGGCGGGAAAAACCACAGCAAGGAGAACAGCACATCGCCTTGGCCGGTTTTGCTAGCGGACCCTACCTCCTAAGAATCGTAGCGAATAGGAAAAACTATACGCAAACCATAGTTTTACCTTAAATCTTTCTGCTCATGGCCCGCAAAAAAGCCACTCCCTCCCCCACTCCTCTGCTCCAAAAAACAGCAGAAACGCTCGCTTTATCTCAGCTGCTACTTCTCGCGGGAATGCTTGCGCTAGTCGCAGCTCTGCTTTATGCTCCTAGCAGTAATTTTGATTACGCCTTTGATGATGATGTCTATACCAAACTCAACAAGGTAACAAACGAGGGCCTAGGCAGAATGGGAGATATTTTTGGCAAAGGCAGTGTTTACGGTTTTAGTGATGAGAACTTTGGCACCTATCGCCCGATTACGCTGCTCACTTTTGCGCTCGAAAAAGATCCTCAACAAGCTTTTGATCCAGGACTAAGTCATAAGGTCAACCTCTTTTTATACGGCCTTTGCGCCTTTGTACTATTTGGCACTTTGCTACAATTATTGCCAAAGCTGCCCTGGCTAATCAGTTTTTTTATCTGCCTATTATTTGTGGTACATCCAGTACATACCGAAGTAGTCGCCAATGTCAAAAGTCGGGAAGAGATCCTCGCGCTGCTATTTGGTTTGACGAGTATCTGGCTATTGCTCAAGGCAGCAGGATCAAAACAGTGGTTGTGGCTAATCGCTGCGGGTTTTTCCTACACCCTATCCTTGCTCTCCAAAGAAAGTACCTTTCCCTGGGTCTTGGTTTTTCCCTTGGTGCTATGGCTATTTACTGATCGCAATTGGAAGACGATACTCGGACAAAGTCTTGTTTTTTTAGGCCTAGCTGTGTTTTTCTACTATTTACGGCTTTTTATTTTTGACCCGATTCCCAAGGGTTCAGGGGTTGCGGATAACTATATCAACAACTTTATTATGGCAGGGGACACCTTCGGTGAACGCTTAGCGACGGCCATTAGCGTGATTGGCAAATATTTAAGCTTGCTGTTTTTTCCCCATCCTCTACGGCCAGATTATTCATATGCCCAAGTGCCGATCACTACTTGGGGCGATCCGAAAGTCTATCTCTCCTTGCTCGCTTATTTGGGTATCGGCTTCGGTAGCCTATGGTTGATTGTTAAGCGAAAGCAATGGGGCTTTGGTATGGCTTTTTATCTGCTGACACTCAGTACAGCGGCGCTTACGCCTTTGATGTTTCGCAATGTTTCCGCCCTTGCCGAACGCTTCCTTTTTACGCCTTCTTTAGGCTTTTGCTTTGCCTTCGTATTGGGCCTTTATGGTTTGTGGAAAAGCGTTCGGCCGAAGGCCAATGCCCTCCCCTTATATGCGTTCCTGAGCCTAATCTGCATAGCCGGCCTAGTCAAAACTTACCAGCAAATACCCGTCTGGCAAAACAATCAGACACTCTTTCGCTATGCCGCAGAGGTCTCTCCCAATAGCTTTAGGACACACCTCAATCTAGCCGAAGTATTGCGGGTAGGTGGCGAGCAAACACCGCCTCAAAATCCGCAGCGGCAAGCGCTCTTCCAGCAGTCCATTGCCTCCTACGAGCGCTCCTTAGCTATCTATGATGGTGAGGGCAACACTTGGTACAACCTTGGTGTTTGTTATCAATCCACGGGGCAGCTCAATCAGGCTGTCAATGCTTTTAACAAAGCCATCGCTCTGCAAAAACAGCTTGGGCCTTCGGCCAACAATCTCGGCGTGATTTACTTTCAAAGTGGCAATTTTACCCAAGCGCAAGATTATTTTCGCCAAGCGATTGAAGCGGAGCCTAACAAGCCAGACCATCATGTCAATTTAGGGGCTTCATTTGAAAATAGCGGTGATTTGAGCAGTGCTTTGACATCCTATCGTAAGGCCCTACAACTCCAACCCAATCACCAAAGAGCCCAAGAAGGGATTGCTCGGATTCAATAATTTTTTGTCCCCATGCAACCATTGGAGGGGGATTCGCCTCTAGCTCATGTTCGGTCTCGACAGCCGAACATGCCACTAATAGTATAGAAAACCATTAATCCATTCACGATGAAAACCACCTTTTGGGTATGCTGCGCTCTGCTATTTGCCCCCCTTGTCCTACAAGCTCAATCGCCCGCCGTTACTAACTTTTTTGACCGTTATGAAGGTATTGAATCCTACAACAGTATCAATGTTGGTGGGAGCTTGCTTGGCATGATGAGCAAAAATGAGGGCAACAGCCAAATCAAACTGAAGTCTCTCAAACTGATAAATGCGCCCTATGGCGAGGGACCCATTGATGGTAGAGCGATCGATCGTTTTATCGCCAGATTGGAAAACGGACGTTTTGAAGAGTTGGAGGTCGATAATACCGGCACTGGTAGTATCCAGTTTTTTATGGATGAGCAAGGCGGGATCATTGACGAACTCGTCATGGTCTTAAAAACTGACACGGGTTATACTGTCATGACTTTGCGTGGGAGTATACCGCTAGATTAACACCGTAT
>JBCAWW010000798.1:0-3215 GCA_038534415.1 Bacteroidota bacterium
ATTTTGGCAGAGGAAGGAACGAGAGAATCGTTCCACGAAGTGGCAGTAGAAAAAGGGATATGGGACAGAAACTTTCATATCGGCTTTATAAATGAAAATGAAGCTTTTGGCTACTTGGTTACCCAAGAAAAATCCTTGTCTGTCCAAAAAATCAATCTTGCTGAAGAGCGCTTTATATGGAGCAATCAATTTTCACTAGACATCGAACTCGAGGACGAATTTGAAAATTTTCGCCTCAAACAGGATCTGGGAAACATTATGGATCGAGTGGTACTCAAAACGCAGGCGCCTATCTTCGCTGCGGATGCTAGCATCTATTTGGTCGGCGACACCTACACTGTCCTCAATGCCTCTGAAACCGAAGACAGGAGTTTTTCGGGAGACATTATTGCGATCAAAATTTCAGCGGCAGGAGAGCTTGATTGGCAAAAAACCATTAAGAAGGGCCAAAAATTGACGGCAATTTATACCCGCACCAAAGCCGCAAACCTCTCTTTTAGCGCCTTCCTCTCGCCTGAGCAAAATCTCACCTTTATTTACAACGACTGTGCTAGAAATTATCAGTCCCCCAACAAATACAAATTGGGCTACATGTACACCAGCACCAAGTCAGATGCAGTAAGTATGTGTCAGCTCAATCCTACGGGAAACGTTCAGTACCGTATGCTATATGACTTCCGTACTCGGCCCTTTGACTGGGCCCCTAGTAGCGTTTTCGAGCTCGCAGAGGGCCAATATATAATCTACGCCTTCAGCAGAAAAAAAATCTGTGTGGGCCGCCTGTCCTGGTAGACTACTAATTTTGTAATGACACTAGCCCAACATACCTCCTGCCAGCCAAATGAGCCGTCATGATTGATGCAAAACGATCTATTTCAGATTCAAGAAAACCGACGCCATAATTAGCCACAATCATTCTATCTCAACGGTCGCATTTGATAAGATAGCAAACATTAGTACCGACAGCTTGAGTTTGAAAACCATTAGGGGCTGCTTGTCTCGATAGGTGATTTTGTTTGGACTTACCGCTGCGCGGAACGATTCCCTCTTTCACTTTGAGTGGGAAAATTTACCCTATTCAATGCATACTGCACGGTTTTAATCTTAGCACAAATGCTTTTTCCCTGCTTATTCTAGGACTGTGAGGTCTTGGTAACGGTTTTACACTTCTAAGTATCAAGTTCCGCTCAGAAATTTTTCTATATTGGTCTGGCTTTATTTATTGTCCAAGCCGAATGATTGGCAAGACCTAATACTACTATGAGCAGAAAAATGAGAATGGGCATGGTCGGCGGCGGTCGAGGTGCCTTTATTGGAGCCGTACACAGGATTGCGGCCGCCATGGACGGTGAAATCGAACTCGTCTGTGGAGCCTTTAGTAGCAAGCCCGAAAAGTCCATCGCTTCGGGACGCGACCTTTATCTACCCGAAGATCGCTGTTATGGTACGTATCAAGAGATGATCGAAAAAGAAAAAGCCTTACCCGAAGGGGAACGCATGGATTTTATTTCGATCGTAACGCCCAATCATGTACACGTGCCTCCAGCCATCATGGCCTTGGAAAATGGTTTTCATGTCATCTGCGACAAACCCCTTGCCTATAGTCTGGAAGAAGCCAAAAAACTGAAAGAAGTAGTCGATCGTACGGGCTTGACCTTTGCCTTGACTCACAACTATACGGGTTATCCGATGGTCAAGCACGCGCGTGATATGATCAAGGATGGAGTATTGGGTAAGATCCGCAAAGTAGTGGTAGAGTACCCGCAAGGCTGGCTCTCTACTTTTGCCGAATCTAGCGGAAACAAACAAGCCGAATGGCGCACCGATCCTAAGCGTTCTGGCGCAGCCGGCTCTATCGGAGACATCGGTACACATGCCGAAAATCTCGCCGAATATATGACAGGGCTCAAGATCACTGAGCTATGCGCTGATCTTAGCACTTTTGTAGAAGGACGCCTCTTAGATGACGATGGCAATGTATTGCTACATTTTGACAATGGTGCCAAAGGGATCTTGCATTGCAGCCAGATATCTAATGGAGAAGAAAATGACCTCAACATCCGCATCTATGGCGAAAAAGGCGGACTAAGATGGCACCAAATGGAGCCCAATACGCTTGAGCACATGGATCAGGAGTCCAAACGCATTTTGCGAACGGGTAAAGGAGACTTGAGCGAGGCCTCTCTAGCCAATACGCGCGTTCCCGCAGGGCATCCCGAAGGCTATCTCGAAGCCTTTGCCAATATATACCGCAACTTCGCACGCACGCTCCGCAAGCAGATGATGGGCGAAACGCCTAGCGAACTGGATCTGGACTTTCCCGGCATCGATGATGGGGTGAGAGGCATGGCTTTTATTGAATCAGTGGTTGCCTCCAATCAGACGGACAGCAAATGGTTTAGCTTTATTGACTAATTCGCAAAACGCAAATAATATATCTTCTTGATGAAAACGATAAAAGGACCCGCTATTTTCTTAGCACAATTTATGGGAGACGAAGCTCCCTTCAATAGTTTTGAAAGTATCTGCAAATGGGCAGCTGATCTAGGCTATATCGGCGTGCAAATCCCAACTTGGGACAGCCGATGCATAGATCTCGAAAAAGCCGCGACCAGTATGACCTACGTCGACGAGATGAAAGGCATTGCAGCAGACGCGGGTGTGGCCATCACCGAGCTTTCGACTCACCTGCAAGGACAGTTGATCGCGGTACACCCTGCCTATGACGTGATGTTTGATGGTTTTGCTCCCAAAGAAGTACACGGCAATCCTAAAGCTCGTACTGAGTGGGCCACCCAACAGCTAAGATGGGCAGCACAAGCGAGCAAAAATTTTGGTTTGACCGCACACGTAACCTTTTCTGGTGCATTGCTTTGGCCTTATATGTACCCTTGGCCACAGCGCCCACAAGGCCTGGCCGAAATGGGCTTTGAAGAACTCGCCAAGCGTTGGATGCCATTGGTACATGCGTTCGACGAAGTCGGGGTAGACCTCTGCTACGAAATCCACCCTGGGGAAGACTTACATGATGGGATTACCTTCGAGCGCTTTTTAGAAGCCTGCGGCAATCACCCTCGCGTCGATATGCTGCAGATAATCCATTTGCTGTAAAAGGTAGTGGCTCGGATCGTAGAGCATATTGACGCGAGGGTGATTGCCGCAGGCTTCTAAAAAGCGCTCGAAGGTAATCCCATCATGTAAGTCTTCCCCAGGGT
>JBCAWW010000799.1:0-3215 GCA_038534415.1 Bacteroidota bacterium
GTACATAGCTCCCCGGCTCGTTTAATGTCTGTATAGCAGGGTTTTCGTCTGTGCTTTGATAGTTAAAACCAGCCCCATTTGTAAGATTCCAGTCGTAGCTAAAGCGGCTATCTCCATTTGAAGGGATGTTATTGGTCATCGTAAGCTCGGCTCCAGCACAAACATCATTGAGCTGTGAGGTATAGCAGGCACCGGCAAAGGCACAAGGAGTAACTAATATACTTGCGTCATAAGTTGCTGGTTGATCCGTCGGCGTACCTAGGATATCAGCATTGGCGGTAAGATGTACCACAACTGGGGAAAAACCGATTCCTGTTGGAGTACCAAAAACGCGGATACAACCCAAGGTGTCAGGACTAGCATTATTAGGTGCAACATCATAAAGGCAACCTATACTATCGAGGTTACAAGACCATGTCAAACCGTCTGGAAGACCTACTAAGCTATCAATGGTAAAACTGTTGAAGGGAATCGTGACCATATTGCCAAAGACATCTACGGTAGTGTCTCGCGGCAAAAAGAAAGTGATATCCACCTCGTAGTATTCGCAGCCCACAGCATCGGCCAAAGTATCTGGATAGATACCTGGAACAGAAGGGACCAAGCTATCGATCACGCATTGAGCGCGGGCAGGCATGCTGCTGCTTAGCAGCAAAAAGCCCATAACAATTCCAATAAGGCGGGAGGTAGAAGTAGTCATACGCCAGTTTTTGTGTTAAGGTATTAAGGTAGTTATCAAAGGTTGGTTAAGGTATACCCAATCTTGATAGTAAATTAACTTACGAAAAGGGGAATTATTGTATTAGCTCACCCCAAAAAGGGGGAGCGTTCTATGAAATAGGCAGGGAAATAGACTTTACCAGTTGATCGCTCGCAATAGACGTTTGACAAAAGAAGGGCCTTGATAGACGTAGCCACTATAAATTTGAATAAGGGAGGCGCCTGCTTCAAAACGCATTTTGGCGTCTAGGGGTTCCATGATACCACCTACTCCGATGAGCGGCAGTTTGCCTTCGGTTTTTTCATGAATATAATGAAGCACTTCCCAAGAACGATGCGTGAGAGGTTGCCCACTCAAACCCCCATTTCCAATCTGCTCTAGCTCCTTTGGTGCGGTCGCGAGGTCTTTGCGAGAGATGGTAGTATTATTGGCGATGAGGCCAGCGAGCTTAGTGGTTTCAGCTACTTCGATAATATCATCGAGCTGTTCGTTGGTGAGATCAGGTGCGATCTTAAGGAGGATCGGCCTTGGTGTCTCTTTGCTTTGGTTGGCCTCCTGCAAACGCGAGAGTATATTGGTTAAAGGCCCTTTTTCTTGTAAGCTTCGTAGACCGGGGGTATTGGGAGAGCTTACGTTGACCACAAAATAATCTGCATAAGGATAGAGCTTCTCAAAGCAAATGAGATAGTCCTCTACTGCCTTTTCGTTAGGAGTGTCTTTGTTCTTGCCAATGTTGGCTCCTACGATCAAATCGCCTTTTTTCATCTTTTGGAGACGCTTGACCATTGCATCAACGCCGGCATTGTTGAAGCCCATGCGGTTGATGATCGCCATGTCCTTGGGCAGGCGAAATAGTCGCTGCTTAGGATTGCCTCCCTGCGGACGAGGGGTGACCGTACCAAACTCGACGAAGCCAAAACCGAAATTGCGCCAATGGTGGAGTAGCTTTGCGTCTTTGTCAAAGCCCGCCGCTAAACCAACTGGATTTTTAAACTTGAGTCCAAAAATCTCTTTTTCTAAAGCGGGGTCTTCTAGCCTATAGGCCATACGACTAATAGAACCACCAAAAGGTAAAGATTGAGCGGCTTTTAGAAATCCAAATGTAAAATTGTGAATCCTTTCCGGATCGAACCGAAATAGAAAAGGCCGAATTAGGCTACGATACATGAAGCACTATTATTTCATCGTTTGAATGATGGTGTATTTTGTCTTGGTTCGGATATTGGTAGTGCGAAAATAAGACCTAATTCGTTTTAATGCTAGTTTTTTAGCCTAGACCTAAAAAAGCTCAGTAGCTGATGGCAGAGGAAGCCCTAATTTAAGATTAGGCTCTGATTCAACTACTGAGCTGATCAAGTATGAGTAGGGAGGGGATTATTCCTCCAAGGTAACTTCACGTACTACCGGATTGAATGGAGAAGGAATCAAGTTGCCTGCTGCATCCAATAGCTCTAATTTGACGGTAAGCGTTCCCATAGGGGCCCCTTCTAAAACATAAGGTCTCCAAGTATCAATCATAAACTCTGCTGCTCCCTCGTTGATGGTAACGCGTATTTTATTGCCATCAGCAGATAAGTTGGTATTGATCAAGAAGAAGTCTAGCAATACCTTCTTAGCGCCTTCTCCAGAGTATTTGCCCTTGGGACGGCTGTAAAACATATGAGGGGCTTCTAGATCTGCTTCTTCGGCTCCTCCTTTGTTGATCTGGGTTACCTCAAAAGAACTTGGGTCAGCTAGATTCTTGACACTTTCGTGATAAGAACGAGAAAGGAAGGCCAAGATGACATAATTGCCATCTTCCTTAAACTTATTGGAAGTAAATGTCGGCTCGTAATGAGCTGAGTAAGGGCCATTGTTGACGATAAAGTGAATATGCTGTCCTTTACCTGAGTTGGCTAGGTTATTTGGCGTAGCAGGCGTGGTTTGCTCACCCAAGGTGTAACCACTGACATCAAAAGCAAAGCTAAAGCTACTATCGTCAGCCTGGCTTGGAATCCCCGCTAGATTTAGGCTGGCTTCTGGAAAAGCTGGAGAACCCTCTAGTGGCGTTAAGGTGATTTCAGCCGCCATTGGCTCTTCTGGCATATCTGTGGTTTCGGCTTGCTTCTCACCAGCACAGGAGACCATGAATATAGAAATGACCAGCATCCCTAATAAGACGGTTAATTTGTTCATTGGAATTATAGATTGGCAGGTTGTAAAAATAATCGTTTGTATAGCTGCAAAGTACATTGGTTCTCAAAATTTAACAATGCAGCTTGCCTGAAAGTTCCAAAACAAAAATGGGCACCCAAGCGGATGCCCATATATTCAAAGAAAGAATAATCGCATTTATTTACCTGCCTCGATCCATTTGATGCTACAGCCATTAGGAATGGTGGACTCCGTTTCCGGATTTTCGCCTCCTAAGGCGGCTTGAATCGCTAGATCCAAGAAGGCATTTTTTACCATACTAGCATCAAGGGGATTGTCGTCGATCTTGCCCCGATAGACC
>JBCAWW010000800.1:0-3208 GCA_038534415.1 Bacteroidota bacterium
CCATCAATCAACTCAACATAGAGTACGAAACCGAAAAGAAGGAAAAGGAAAATCTCCGACTCGAAAACGAGCTCACCACCGCAGCCCTCAAAGCCACTGAGCAAAGGGCCCAGCGCAATCTCATCATTGGGCTCGCCAGTGTAGTACTGCTCCTCGCTATGGGCGGCTTTGTCTGGTATCGTTACCGCCAACGTATCCTTCTCAAAGAGAAAGCCCTAGAACTAGAGCAAGAGCGCGCCCGCAAAGAGCAGCAGCGCAAAGAGGCCGAAAAGCTGCAAGAGCTCGATGCTATGAAGACCCGCTTCTTTACCAATATCTCCCACGAGTTTCGCACGCCCCTTACGCTCATCCTGGGTCAAAACGAACAATTACAACGCGCCGTTCCCGATTTAGGGCTCCAAAACCGCTTCCAAATGGTCGATCGCAATGGCCACCGACTACTAGATCTCATCAATCAGGTCCTAGATGTAGCCAAATTAGAGGCAGGAGGCATGCAGTTAGAGCCAGCTTCGCTGAACGCCATCCCTTTTCTCAAGCATATGCTCTTTTCTTTTGAATCTTTGGCCAAGGAGCAGGGCATTAGACTCGCCTTTGAGAGTCAACTTAGCCGTTTGGAGACAGCCTTTGACCTCAAAAAGATGGAGCGAATTCTCTTCAACCTCCTTTCCAATGCCGTCAAGTTTTCTAAGCCAGATACTGAGATCAAGATGCTCGTCAAGCAGCAAGAGCAGCAGATGATTATCGGTATTCAAGACAGCGGTGTAGGCATCAAGGCAGAGCAATTGCCCAATATCTTTGATCGCTTTTACCAGGCAGATAGTAGTGAGCAGCAGCCCCAGCCGGGTACTGGCATCGGTTTATCTCTGGTCAAAGAATTGGTGGACTTGCATGAGGGAGCAATCAGCGTGGAGAGCAAACTAGATCAAGGCACTACTTTTTGGTTGCGGTTGCCGATTCCGGCGGAGCTTTCTGTTTTTCCAGCCGCCCCTGGCGAACGCTTAACTCAGCTCAATCCTGCGGCCTTGCCCGTCCAAGGCCTAGAGATTGCGGCAACAGAGAGCAATGATAGCCAGACTCAGGTTTTACTTGTCGAAGACAATTCCGACATCCGCGCCTATGTGCGAGATCAATTATTGAGTTTTGGCTACCGTGTCATTGAGGCTGCCGATGGCCAAGCAGGCTTAGCAAAAGCCAAAGAGCATCTACCCGATCTCATCATCTCAGATATCATGATGCCCAAACTTGATGGGTATGGCGTAGCCGCCGGCTTGCGAGATGATGAGAAGACCAGTCATATTCCGCTCATCCTCCTCACCTCCAAAGCCTCCGACGAAAGCAAAATCAAAGGCTTCGAACTTGGGATTGATGACTACCTACTCAAACCATTTAATACGGATGAGCTAAAAGTACGCGTTGCCAATTTGATCGAGCAGCGTCAGCGCTTACGCGAACGCTTCACCTCCTCTATGATCATTCGGCCCAAAGAAGTTAGTACGGTCCCACTCGACCAGCAATTTCTCCAAAAAGTCCTCAACCTCATCGAGGACAACCTCAACAATGAGCAATTTGGGGTAGAGTTCCTCAGCGAGGAAGTAGGCATGAGCGTCACCCATCTCAATCGTAAACTCCGAGCCTTAGTCGATCAATCTGCTGGCAAAATGATTCGCTCTATGCGCCTGCAAAGAGCGGCGGATCTCCTCAAACAACAGGCGAGTACGATTTCGGATATTGCCTACGATCTGGGCTTTAGCAATCCCACGCATTTTACCCGCGCTTTCAAAAAGCAATTTGGCATGTCTCCTTCCGAGTACGCCAAAAATCCCGTCTAATCCCCTTTTTCAGACTGATGTTCTAATTAGGTCTGTATTTGGTCAAAAAGGTCTGCTGCCTTGAGCCCAAAGTCCCGAATATTGTTGATGTCGAACGAAACCAACAGCCCGTTCGCATTTACCAACAAATTCATTTCACCCTAAAACATTTTAGTCATGATTCAATCATTTAAAGTCGACCGCTACGAACTCGTCTATGGCTCACGCTTAGACAGTCTTCCTTTCAATAATATTTTTGTCCATTCTTATTGCACCCTTATTTGCTACGGAGGCGGTATGCAGCTCTACGTTTATTTCCTCACCCCAGAAAGCGCAGATGGCAAGCCCGGTACCGAACTATCCAAAAATCGTGGCTCAATGACCATGCCTATGAGTAGCCTAGATGGGATCCTTAATTTGCTCGAAGATGCGCGTGATACCTATGGCGTCATTCGCGACGACAACCCCAATTGGAACGTACTAACAACAAATCCAAACCTTTAAGAAATCCAAAGTTCAAAAGGGCGCCCTAGCGTTTTTTGATTAGGCCTCGGAAGCTTCGGCTTCTGAGGTATTGTTTTAGCACGATGGCTGACTTTCCCCAAGCGTCCTCTCGATTAGCCCAACTGCTCATTGGCGGTTCTATATGTAGAGGACTAATCATTGATTGGGTCAAATTCATTTCCCATGAAACGATCCATCTGTATTTTCTGCCTTGTGATGCTCTTTTGTTTTCCGCTCTTCGCGCAACGCCTCCACCAGTCAGGCTTTCGCCTCAAACTCAAAACCCAGCATCCTTACTCCCTTCAAAAGCCAAACGCCCTAAAACGAGCAAGCGCGCTCTCACTCGGCTACAATCTCACCGCAGGAGCAGGTCTTTTGATGCTTCCTAGCCGTATCACTCACTGGAAGCGAGAAGAATTTGTCTCTACCGCTGGCCCCCGACTTCGCACCGCTTGGACTCAGCCGCCCGTTTGGGACCAAGACAGCCCTTGGATCAATTATGCCGGTCATCCTTATCAAGGAGCCTTTTATTATAATACGCTTCGCAGCCAAGGCGCACCCATATGGCAGTCCGCCCTATTTGTAACGGGCCAGACCCTCTTTTGGGAATTTGTATTTGAGGCCGTCAAAGAACGTCCCAGTCGTCAAGACCTCATCACCACCCCGATTGGAGGCCTCCTCCTTGGTGAACTCACCCACCGCATGACCTTACGTATGCGACGCCAAGGTTTCAACTTCTGGGAAAAAATCTTCATCACCGTATTCAATCCCGCCTACGTCCTCAACCACGCTTATCATTAGGCCTTGCCAAACGCTTAACGCTATGATTATGAAAAAGCTCATCAGTCTACTTGCAGCTGAGCATTTGCTGAAAAGCAAAATAGCGTAGCGGCAAG
>JBCAWW010000801.1:0-3201 GCA_038534415.1 Bacteroidota bacterium
ATCATGGCTGGCCTTCAATATCAACAACTGGCAAGCAGGTTTGAATACAATAGTACGATCCAGGATTATCAAATCACCTTAGAAGATACCATCATTCAGGTGCAAAAGAATTTGCTTTCTGGAGAGGAAAATATCATTCGTGGCGATGTTGAACTCTCTGTTCCAGCAGAACGCAGGGTCGTACATTACAACACAAGCAAATTATTAAAGCTATCATTAGGTGTCGGTAAATCTTGGCGGTTAAATTCCTTTCAAGTCGATACCTATCTTGGAGGAGCCCTGAATAGTCTAGTTCAAAACCAAGGAAGAACCTTGCATGATGAAAGCATCATTGATTTCAGTGGCGCTTCAAATTCATTGATTAAAAATCAATTTACAGCAGATGGCATATTGGGAGGAAGATTGCATTATTATCTCAAACAAAACCTCGGTCTAACTATCGGTTGCCAAGTTCAAAAAAGTCTCATGAATTGGAGCAATCAAGACAATATTAAGGTTCTTCCAGCTACGTTCAGCCTGCAATTGGGATTGAGTTACGCCTTATAATGATAGGAAGAAGACTACGGGGAGCTCGTCATGAATCAATCTTAAGCCGCCGCTTAAGCTCTGCTTGTCAGAGCGCAAGGGGTTTAATGGCATCCTGCTTCCCTCCCAGCGAAGGCGCCAAAGAAAAACGGCCTGCTGGCCTGCAAATATTAATAGTATTTCAAGGACGAGGGCTGTATCTAAACACAAAAAAGTCTGTATCAAATTGATACAGACTTTCTGCTGAGTAGCGGGGACTGGACTCGAACCAGTGACCTTCGGGTTATGAGCCCGACGAGCTACCAACTGCTCCACCCCGCAATATATTTTGTAACGAATCTCATGTCCTTGAGCGAATCCTCAGCGGGACATCAGTCGTTAATTTGTCAATTTTAATGAACGTTTTCCCGTAATGGGAGTGCATAGTTAAGGGAATTAAGTTACTTTTGCAAATCCTATATTAAAAAAACGTGAAATTTTGAATAAAGTTCCGCATCGCTCTGGATTCGTAAGCATCATCGGCAAACCCAATGCCGGTAAATCGACCCTATTAAATCAATTATTGGGCCGCAAATTGGTGATTACTACCCCAACGGCTCAAACCACCCGCCATCGCATTTTTGGGATCGATAGTAGCGACAACCACCAGATTGTCTATTCCGACACTCCCGGATTGATACGCCCTCGCTACAAACTGCAAGAGCGGATGATGGGTAGCATCAGCCAATCTCTAGAAGATGCAGATCTGATCCTATTGATTATTGCGGTGGACGAGAGCTTCCCCGAAGATCAAATCGTCAAACTGGCCGAAAAAACAGAAATCCCCAAGATCCTCGTTCTCAACAAAATGGATGCCGTCTCAGAGGAAAAATTATTTAGGAGGATGAAGGAGATGGCGGAGAAAATAGATTTTGTAGAGGCTATTCCCATCTCTGCCCTCAAAGGCACCAATGTCGAAAAGCTCAAGGACCTTACCCTAAACTATATCCCCGAAGGACCCGCCTACTTTGACAAAGAGCAAGTATCGGATCGACCAGAGCGTTTTTTCGTAGCCGAAATGATCCGTGAAAAAATCTTCTTGCTCATGCGCCAAGAATTGCCTTATAGCACTGAAGTGGTAGTGGATGCGTTCGACGAAGGCGATGACCAAATCAAAATTGATGCGACGATACACGTCACCACCAAACAGCACAAAGGAATGGTGATCGGCAAAGGAGCCAAAAACCTTAAGAAAATCGGTACGATGGCAAGGCAGGATATCGAAAAGTTTTTGGCCAGTTCTGTCTATCTCAACCTCTATGTCCGCGTTTCTGAAGGATGGAAGGACAGCGATTTTCATCTGAGGGGCTTTGGGTATCAATAGCGCCCAGACCCGTAATGTTTGATTTTGCTTTGCTTTGTTTTTGGCCGCTTGGATACTGATCTTAAATCAGAATCCCCAAGCTACATGTCGCAAAAAAGCTTCTGTCTCCTTAGCATCCTCATTCTTTTCTCCTCCTGTTTATTTGCTAGCAGGATTGATTCTTTACGCTCCGCGGAACGCTTATCCTCTGCCCCTAGTGTAAGGTTTGAAATCAATTTGCAGTTAACAGAGTTTTTTTTGGAGACCGATCAAGACTCCTTCCACAAATATCTCGCAATCAGTGAGCAATATTTAAAGCAAGATCAGAGCGACCAAAGATGGGCCAAATATCTTGGTATAAAAGGGAAAACCTTGATGAACCAAGGCCTACTTGACTCTGCTGTAAGTGTATTGACCAAGGCTGAAGCATTTGCTGATAGTTCTGGAGATACCGTTCTTAACGCGAAGACTCAGTATCTTTTGAGTTTCACCAAAATTCGCTTTGGCCCTACAGAAATTGTTAAAAAACATCTGCAAAAGGGTATAAGCTTGCTCGGTCCAGAAAAGACTGACAATTCGGCTGAAATTCATCTCAGTCGGATGCAGCTTTTTGGAGGCCTGGGACTTTACTATCAGAGAAGCGGAAATTTCCCCTTGGCCTTGCAAAATTATTTCAAGGCTGAACGCATTGGCAGCACTTATCAATTGCCAAGAGACAGAACCCTTGCCTCTGTACCCAACAACTTAGCGTTGATCTATCTGGACCAAGAGAACCATGAGTTGGCCATGGAGTACTTTCAAAAGGCCCTCAATGTAGCAAATGAAAAAGCCCTTTCACCTGGCCTCATCAGACTCATTGCGGGCAATGTGGGAATCGTTCATAACCAAATGGGTGATTTTGAGAAGGCTAATCCATACTTAGAAGAAGCTTTAAGATCATATCAAAAAGCTCAACATACCACAGGACAAATGTTGATTTTGCTTGAATTTGCAAGACAATATCAGGCAAAAAACAATTACTCAAAAAGTGATTCATTTTTGAGCATGGTTGAGCCTTTGATTGCAAACACAAGTCCGACCAAGTATTACCTAGAATCAGTAGTACTGATGGGACAAAATGACTTAGCCCAAAACAAAATTAAACTGGCTACCCAACACGCTGATAAAGCCTATACCTTAGCCCATCAATTGGGGGATCTAAGATCTCTGGTTTTAGCCACCGAGTTGAAGAAAGATCTAAGTTATCGCAAAAAAGAGTATCGCCAATCCTATCAATATCAGGAAGAATACCTTTTATATTCTGATAGTCTGATCAACGAGCGAAACGTTCGAAA
>JBCAWW010000802.1:0-3201 GCA_038534415.1 Bacteroidota bacterium
TTGTACTACTGACAGTCTTGGAAGTATTACAAAAGCCAAAACGGAATCTTTAGAAAAATCCCTACTTTGGAAGGTCTCAGGCCCAGATATCAAAGATTCCTATTTATTTGGTACCATCCATATCTTGCCTCAATCTCAATTTAAACTTCAAACTGGCGTAGAAGAGGCTTTTGCTGCTGCCGACAAAATCATCCTAGAACTAGACATGGACGATCCCGGCTTGCAAATGGAAATGATGAAATATGCCATGATGCCAGATGGCCAAAACCTCCAACAATTACTCACCAAAGAGGAATACGAGCAACTTGATAGTTGGATACAAAAGTCTGCCGGAATAAAACTGCAAATGGTCCACAGTATGCAGCCCCTCTTATTGACCTCTTTGATAATTTCAGAATATTTAGATGGTCCTCCTGCTAGCTATGAAGGTAGTTTTGTGAAGATGGCCACTGCTCAAGAAAAGGAAGTTTTGGGCCTAGAGACAGTCAAAGAACAACTAAACGCTATCAGTGAATATGGTATTGAAAACCAAGTTCGAGACCTGAAAAAGATGTTGGAAGACCCCGAATCTGTGAGAACTGGATTTACCCAATTGTTAGAAGCCTACCAATCAGAGGATGCAGATGGTATCTATGATTATATGCAAACACAGATGACGGGAAGCGGCATGAACGCAAGTCTGTTGGTCAAACGTAATCAAAACTGGATTCCTCGCATACAAAAATTTGCGGCTGAGCAGTCCTGTTTCTTTGCGGTAGGCAGTGGACACTTGGGAGGTGAGCAGGGAGTGATTCGTCTGTTGCGCGAAGCTGGCTATACCTTGACCCCCGTACAATAATAATTGAGTATTCGCTTCGCTATGGCTATCTTTGGGGGTAGAAATTATTCCTCCCTATGCCCCAAATAAAGCGCCTGCTTGTAGCCAATCGAGGCGAAATAGCTCTCCGTATTATGCGTACTGCCCGTGAGATGGGCATTCAAACCATAGCGGTTTATTCAGAAGCAGATCGTTATGCTCCGCATGTTCGTTTTGCGGATGAAGCATATTTACTCGGCCCCCCCGCGGCGGCCGAGTCTTATTTATTAGGGCAAAAAATCATTCGGATTTGCGAAGATCATGGCATTGATGCCATTCATCCTGGTTATGGTTTTCTCTCCGAGAACGCTCAGTTTGCTCGTCAGGTCGCTGATGCCGGTATTATATTTATTGGTCCGGCAGGAGATGCGATGGACTTGATGGGCGATAAACTATCCGCCAAGCAGGCCGTCAAATCTTATAATGTGCCTTTGGTGCCTGGTTTAGATGAAGCCATTACAGATGTAAACGAAGCGCAAAAGATAGCGGAGGAGATTGGATTTCCTGTCTTGGTCAAAGCTTCTGCAGGTGGTGGCGGTAAAGGCATGCGCATCGTAGAGCATAAAGAAGAGTTTGCGGAGCAAATGGAGCGGGCGGTCAGTGAGGCGCTTAGTGCCTTTGGCAATGGGGCAGTATTTATCGAAAAGTACGTAGGCTCTCCTCGACATATCGAGATCCAAGTATTGGCCGATACTCATGGCAATGTTGTCTATCTATTTGAGCGGGAGTGTTCCGTGCAACGGAGACACCAAAAAGTGATCGAAGAAGCACCTTCTGCGGTCTTGACGGAAGAGCTGCGTAAACAAATGGGAGAAGCGGCGGTCAATGTATGTCGCGCCTGTAATTACGTCAATGCCGGGACGGTTGAATTCTTGCTGGATGAGAACCATAATTTTTACTTCCTTGAGATGAACACCCGTCTACAAGTAGAGCATCCGGTGACCGAAATGATCACAGGGCTCGACTTAGTGAGGGAGCAAATAAAAGTAGCAGAAGGAAAAGCTTTATCGTTCGGCCAAGCCGATCTCCAAATCAATGGCCACTCACTCGAAGTGAGAGTTTATGCCGAAGATCCGACAAACAACTTTTTGCCTGATATTGGTAAACTACATATTTATCAACGTCCTCAAGGTAGTGGGGTACGGGTAGATGACGGTTTTGAAGAGGGCATGGAGATACCGATTAATTACGATCCGATGATCGCTAAATTGATCGTTCACGCGGCGGATCGTACAACAGCGATCGAAAAAATGATCCGAGCCATTGATGAATATCAGGTGGTGGGGGTACAAACGACCCTTGATTTTTGTCGTTTTGTAATGGAGCACGAAGCCTTCACTAGCGGGAATTTTGATACTCACTTTGTGAAAAAGTATTTTACTCCTGAAGTATTAGATAAAGAACTAGACGAGACCGAGCAAACCCTTTTGGCTTTGGTGGCAGAAAAGGCCCTTAATGGCTCTGTCGAGATAAGCCAAGGAGCACATCCTCATCAACCAAAAAGTGCTTGGCGGATAAACAGAAGCCGCTAATAGCTTGGGCGCAAGCCAAGTATTATGCCTTCAAAACAAAAACACCGGGGCCAACATCAAGAGGACCCAACCTTATTTAGTCCCCAAATGCTGCCTAAACTTAACCAGGCGGTAAGTGATCTCGCGTTTTTGTTAAGCCGCAATTATCCTGAAAATGCGTCTCTAAAATTGGTGGGTGATCATCATCGACTCACCCAACGACAACGCAAAGCGCTGATGCGCGCTAGTTGCTCTAATCAAGCTCGGGAGCACCGTAGACAAATTGCCATGCCCCTTAGCGGCCTCGAAGGAGTTGATATGGCCATCGATGGCTATAATCTCTTGATTACCATAGAAGCGGCACTCGGCGGCGGTATCGTCATTGACTGTTATGACGGCTATTATCGTGATATCGCAAGTGTGCACGGTACTTATCGGCGAGTAGAAGAGACCAAGCCCGCTTTGGTCATGATAGGCGATTGTTTGCAAAAGTTAGGGGTGAAATCTGTCAACTGGTATCTAGACAAACCCGTCTCCAATAGCGGCAAACTCAAAGGCATGATGTACGAGATTGCCGGCGAGTATAGTTTCCCCTGGCGGGTAACGCTTTCCAATAATCCGGATAAGGTATTCCCAAACCTGAGTGATCAAGTCGCAGTATCTTCCGATGGCTGGGTGCTAGATCACATCCAAACGACTTTCAACCTTCACAAACATCTACTAGATGAGATTCCAAGCGCCAATCTCATCTGTTTGAATGGAGCGTAAGATGTAGCCTAATATAGCCTTTTGAATCGACGAACAAATTAAATATCTGACCGTCGATTCAAAAGG
>JBCAWW010000803.1:0-3192 GCA_038534415.1 Bacteroidota bacterium
CCGATGGTAGTAGAAAGCAAACCCACCGCAGCGGCAATAAATAGCATCACTTTGAGCTTATGCGTCAACAAATAGGCCGTCGAGGCAGGCGTAATCAACATCGCTACCACCAAAATCACACCTACTGATTGTAAGGAAGCCACCACCGCAAAAGACAATAGCAACATCAAAAAGTAATGCATGGTGCTCACCGAAATCCCCAAGGTTTCGGCCACTACTGACTCAAAAGTAGTAATGAAAAAATAGCGATAATACGCCACTACGCATATAATGGTAAAAATCATCACCATCAAGGTGAGGATCATATCTGAATCGGCTATGCCGAGGATATTCCCAAACAAAAAGTCTTTTAGGTCCAAATGCACCCCTTCTTGACGAGTAACCCAAGATATACCCATGACGCCCAAAGCAAACATCGAGGTAAAGACAATCCCAATGGCCGCATCTTCCTGTGTCCGGACATTGCGCTGGATCCAAGTCATCAAGACCGCCGAAAGCAATCCCGCAATCACGGAGCCGGTAAAAAAGCCCAAGACGCTATAGCCTGCGACCATAAATCCTACCACCACGCCCGGCAAAATCGCATGAGACAAGGCATCTCCAATCAAGGACATATTACGCAGGACGATAAAGCAGCCTAAGATCCCACACATAATCCCCACCATCGCTGAAGTGATCAGGGCTCGTTGGGCATAATCGTATTGAAAAGTTTCAATTATTAATTCCCACATAGCTATTTGTGTTGATCAGATTTTTGAAGGATAGTAAGACGACCACTATAGGTCTTTTGGATATTTTCATCGGTAAAGACGGCCTCGGTGTCGCCATAGGCGACGAGACGTTGATTGATCATAATCAAGCGATCAAAATAGTCCTTGACTTTGGCCAGGTCATGGTGGATTATCACCACGGTTTTACCACTGGCGGCCAATTCTTTGACGATCTCCATGATGCGGGTTTCAGTGGTGATGTCCACTCCCACAAAAGGCTCATCAAAGAGATAAATCTCCGCTTCCTGACACAAGGCTCTACCGATAAATGCTCTTTGCTGCTGACCGCCTGAAAGTTCACCAATCTGTTTGTGGCGAAGATCGTAGATGCCCAATGACTTGAGAGCCGCGCTGGCTTTTTCATGATCAATTGGCTTTAAGCTTTCAAATACTTCACGATGCGGATAGCGACCCATGAGCACCACGTCCATCACAGTAGCCGGAAATGACCAATCGATCTCTTCTTTTTGAGGGATGTAGGCAATGTATTTACGGACTTTTTCGATGGGGCGATCATTGATCCTTACCTGCCCAGCATCAGTCTCTACCAAACCCAAAATGGATTTGATCAAGGTCGACTTACCAGAGCCATTACCGCCTATCAGACCGTAGACAAAGCCCGGTTCGATTTCGAGATAGATATTAGAAAGCGCCGTTTTGCGATCATAAGAAACCGAAAGGCCCTTCACTTCGATATTATAATCCTGCCAAGGCAGGTTTTCCGTTGAGCGTAATTGCAAGCGATACCTTACCCATAAAAAAGCGAGTAAAAATATGGCTGGGATCACCCATAAGTAAGCAAGACTTTCTGCTTCTTTTTCTTCCCCAATAAAATTACCGCTGAGTGCATCGACGATACGATCTGTATTTTGGCGGATCATTTTGAGGTAGGTATCCGCGCCACTTTCTTCGTCGCCAAGCGAGTCTGCAAAAAGCTTTCCTCCTACTTTGACCCCTAGTCCATTTGCGAGTTCATTTATCAGCTTCGGACTGATGGTGGACTCTACAAATACCGCTGGGATACGAGCGTTTTCAATCTGTTTGGCGAGATGATTGATATCCTCCATGCGCACCTCAGCATCAGTAGAAGTACCCAATACTGATTCGACCCTGAGCCCATAGCGATTGCCATAATAGCGAAAAGCATCGTGCGTAGTGGCAATGATTCTTTGCTCAGCAGGAATCTCTTTGACGCGCGTTTCGACATAAGCATCGAGTTCTTCCAGCTGGAGTTTATAGGCATCATAACGTGCCTTGAAGCGCTCAGTATGACTTGGATCAACCGCAATCAAGGCATCGCGGATATTACGGGCATATAAAATCGCATTTTGTACGTCCATCCAAGCATGGGGATCGAAGGCATTTTCATGATCAGAACTCTGAATGGGTTTTATCCCTCGGGTAACGGTTACCACCTTGGCCAGCGTCCCAGAGTGATCAATCATTTCGTTGAGCCAGCCTTCCAGCGTTAAGCCATTTTTGAGGATTAAGTCTGCCACCGCAATCCTACGCCCATCTCCCGGCACAGGATCATATATATGCGGATCTCCCCCTACTGGCATGAGAGAGATGATTTCTATATCAGGACCCGCAATCACCTTGGCAAAATCTGCAATAAAGGTGGTGGTTGCGACTACTTTGATCGGTTCTTGTGCTTGCAAACTCAAGGGAAGCAAAGCCCAAAGCAGGATCATTGTCAATTGCTTAGGCATGATCTTTTTTCTTTAGCCGCCAAATAAGTAATAAAAGCATTTTAAAACAAGGCTTAAATATTTTTTAGACTTATCTAAAAATTACGGACTAAATAAAAAATGGTTCGTCAGTGCTTTACATTCTGACAAAAAACAGCGAGAGAAGCGTTCTGCGAAGCAGTAATCCTCCTCCTAAGCCATCTGTTTGTGTAACCAAGCCCGTTCGATCAAGGCTGGCTGTTCACTTAATTGATGTTGCAGATCTGCTAATTTCTGGCTGCGCCGCTCCCCTTCTGGCAATACTTGCCATCGACTAATCGCCAAAGTGAGACGAATAAAAGACTCATAGAGCTTACGACGATCAGATCCGATAGCTCGGTTGCGACGGAGAAAATGCCGGAAGGCTTTGGCATGATAATGCAGGGAATCATAATCCTTGCTTTCAAGAAAAATCTTCAGTTGCAGCGTTCGTGAGGCGAGATTATAAAAGACATCGGGAAAATCAACCTGCTGCAAAAAGCGCATTGCATCAGAAAACAGTGCTCGTTCGTAATGAAAAGCAGCCAGATTATAAAAGTAGGCACTCTCTTGAAATACGGGACTCAGGCGCTCACGATAAGCATCCAAAAACTCAGCCACCCACTCATAACGAGCCAAGCGGGTACCGACAGTGATCAAGTTTTTGTAATGCCAATGGGGGAGATAACCATCCTCCAACAAGAGATCCTTGG
>JBCAWW010000804.1:0-3191 GCA_038534415.1 Bacteroidota bacterium
ATAGTATTCGGCTTTGTCAGGAACTAGATCAAGTAGGCGCTGATAAACTTCCAAAGCAGTGGCCGTTTGCCCCATCTGTTGGAGTGCTTGGGCCTGCCATTGGTAAAGATCAGGCTGATGAGGGGCAAGTTTGATGGCTTGGGCAAAATCGTTGGCAGCCGCTTTATAATTGCCAGGCGGCTTACGCAAATAGGTCATTGCTCGCATGCGAAAGCTATCTGCATCTTTTGGTTGATGCTCGATGGCAAGGGTGAAATTGTAGAGGGCATCGTCAAACTTTTCGAGTTTTAGATTGGCCTCCCCCAGATTGCGCAGGGTCGTGGGTTCATTGGGGTCAACCGCCAGCGCTGCTTCAAAATCATCCTTGGCTTCAGGCCCATATTCTGCAAATTCGCAGCGTAAGTACATCTCCCCACGCAAATTGAGGTAGAGTACGTTTTTAGAATTCAATTCAATCGCCTGATCATAATCATCTAGGGCCTGACTAAAGATGTCTTCATCAGTAAGTGCTGCCACTTGGTCTTGTGCGACCAAGGAAGAAGCGCGCATGGCATAAATCTCACCAGGTTCGACACCCAAAAGCTGATCCTCTGCATCATGATCCTCGACAAAGTGGATGGCTTGGCTATAATGCCTGAAGGCTTCGGCAAACTGTCCTTTTTCGTAGGCTTGGCGACCTTGGATGAGGTGCTCTGGAAGGCTTGTATCGTGATGGTGGTGATGATGCTCGGCCATAATCTTGAATTGACTGCAAAGCTAGGCTTTTCCTTTATCGGATAAAACTTTATGCTGATTCCTTAAAATGATTTTTTTTAGATTTTTTTCCTCTCAATGTCCAATTTCCTAAAACTGATTCGTCATAGGGCAAAATCAATCAATCATTATTATGACGAACACTGCATTATTATCCCTCACTAGCCTAAGCGCTCTTTTCCTACTTTTGAGTTTTAGTGCCAAGGCGCAAAAGAGAACCATCACTATTACTAGCAAAGTTTTAGTCAAAACTACGGTCGAAGAAGCTTTTGAGCTTTTACGTCAATTTGATCGTTTTCCCGAATGGTCGCCCTTCTTAGTTGCTGATCCAGATCAAAAGTATCATGTCACCGGTGATAATGGCGCTATTGGCTCTGCCTTTCATTGGCAAGGGGTAGGGGAGAAGAGCGAGGGCTATCAGACATTGAGTGTACTCGAAGAGAACCAATATCTACGTATGGATTGCAATATCTCCCTGCCTTTTAAGAGTACCCCAACTTTTGAGTACCGGCTTCGCCGAACGCCAGAGGGAGTAGAAATCATTCAAGAGTTTAGCATGCAGCCAAGTGCCTTTAGCTACTTGATGATGAGAATCTTCAAAGTTGAGGCAGAAATGCAGGCAACGAACCAACTGGGCTTAGAGCGTCTCAAAACTCTATTGGAAGGCGTCCCCAAGGCTGCTTAAGGTAAAATGATACATTCGTCCTACTTTGTGAATAAGTGAATGTTTATTCATAAAGTAGGACTCCCCTTTTTTCAGCGGTATAGTATTGCCTAAAGAGAGAAGCGTTCCGCGCAGCAGTAAAAAAAGCCTACTTCCTTTCCCAAAGACTGATCGGACCATTGTTGCGGCCGACCAAAAGGAGAGCTGCCTGCTTAGGACGGGAGATCAGGCCGAAGCGGCGACTTTCGCCTTCAAGCCATAGTCCTGACTCGGAGGGAGATTGTAATTGGAAACTACCATTGCCCTGCCCTTGGAGGTACCAGCCGTAGCTTGCATCATAGCGCCCACGGCCCGGCCCAACCCCCGAAAAATTACCCCCAAGCAGTAGGTCTAATTTACCGTCTTGATCGACATCCAGAGGTTGAATGGCGTAAATAGGCCCATATTGCACCTCCTGAGCTAGCGGTCGCAAACGAAAATCTCCTCCACCTAAATTTTCGATATAAGTGGTCTCGAAAAAAGTTGCTTTGCGTTGTATCGCGGCATCGACTGCTTCTTGCCCAAATAAATCCACAATGGTGCTCTTGGCATAATCAGCATAGCGTTCGTATGGTCGCCTCAGCGCGATGATTTGCTGAGTGATTTCGTCCTTGCTGGCCATCGGATAACTGATGCCCTCATTGTAGGAGCAGATGATCGGATCTAGGACCCCATTTTGATCAAAGTCTGCCAGATAGAGGGTACAGGGTTCGTCCTGACTGGCTTCGATATTGGAGTTGAGCCCAAGGTTGGCTGCGATAAAGTCCTGATCGCCATCCCCATCAAAATCTGCATGAGCGAGGCGGTTCCACCAGCCATGAGTGTTGGCAAAAGCAGGGACATTTTTAGGAGAGAAACGCTGCCCAGTATTTTCTAGTAAGCTGATCGGCATCCATTCGCCAACAAGCCAAAGGTCTGGATCGCCATCTGCATCAAAGTCCTCAAAGGTAGCGTCGGTGATCATGCCTTTGACAGGCTCAGTGGTCATATTGAGCTTTTGGAACTGCCCATTTCCCTGATTTTCTAACCAATGGGCTGGAGGGAAAACGCCATACTGACCAGGGACAGAACGATTGCCGACAAATAGATCTTGATCACCATCTTGATCCCAATCCGCGATTGCTACGCAAGCCCCATTTTCACGCATCTCGGGCAGCGCTTGTGGACCCGCAGGAATAAAGCCTTTGCCTTTTTGGTTGAGATACAGCCGGTCTTGATTGCGCTTATCACCACTTGGAAACTCATTGCCTCCGCTGACGACATATAGGTCTGGCCAGCCATCGCCATTAGCATCAAAAAATGCGGCATCTACGTCTTCATAGTCGTGGTCTTCTAGCCAGGGACTCGAAGCACCAATCGTAAAGCTCCCATCTGCGTTTTGTAGGTAAAGCACGCTCGGCTGATACTTGGCTCCTCCCACAAAAAAATCATCACGTCCATCTTTATTGACATCTGCGCTTGCAATGGCGGGCCCTTCGGTAGAGAGCATATGAGGAATCAGGACTTCTCGTCTAAAATCATTGAAACCACCATTGCGAATATATTTGTTTTCGCGGTGCTGGTAGAGCTGTTGCAGTAGGTCTGAGCGTTCTGCGAAGCGGGTCTCCTGATCTATATCCTGCGGAGAACGCTGCTCTCTGGCCTCACTATCGTCGAGATAGAGGCATTGATTTGCGCTTACATCCTTGAAAATCTGGCTACGCCCGTCTGGAAAACGCAGGCGTATGGAGTCCAC
>JBCAWW010000805.1:0-3187 GCA_038534415.1 Bacteroidota bacterium
AAGGATTTCCTTGTCTCCTCCGATAAACAGTGAAATAGCACTTATGAGCTAGGGGAGGGGCTTGTGGAAAATCGCTTCTGGCTACATCCTTCTACTTTAAAAGGCTTAATCCTATAATTAAGTGTTAATTTATATTACAGCATTAACCCATATCAAAACATGAATTTTATCTATTTGACGCTGCTTTTGGCTTTTACGGCTGATTCGCCGAACGCTACGACTGAGCGTTCCCCGCAGGGTGAAACACAAACCACTCATCTCCTCAAAGTGAGCAGCACCTGTTATGCTTGGCATATAGAGTGGATCCAAGTCGAGCAAAGGGGAGATCGGGTCCAACTGCAATATCGCAATGAGGTCAATCTTTATGAGGATTTCTTCGCTGCGGAGCTCAGTGAATCTATGAAGGCGGCATGGATCCAAAAGATATTGATCGGTACGCCCCAGACGATCACAGATAAACGCTTGTTTGTGCAAAACATGCATGCAAAAAATCGGCTAGAACTTGCCCCCAATGATTGGACTGAGATCATTTCGGTAGCCCAATTTGAAAAATCTAAGCTGATAGTAGACGTCAATACTGTCTGGGTAAAATTGAGTGATAAAGAGCTGACTATCAGTGGAGGAAAAGATCGTTTCAACTTTGAGACTCTCCGAAAAATGCTGCTTGCACAGCTAGACTAAGCTCCCCAAAGACATTTTTTTTTTGCGGGGGCATTAAACCTAGGCTGAGTATAGGAGTCAAAGAGGTGTTCAACAACAACAAACAACAGTAAAAATGAAAGCCATTTATCTCGTATTCACCCTAGCCTTTATGGGATTGTTCGTCAGTGTTTCGGCCCAAAGTCCCGCTACTCCTAAGGTAACTAAGACACAAGTGCAGCAGCAAAAGCGCATCAAACAAGGGGTGCATTCTGGAGAGTTGACGCGACGTGAAGTCCGCAATCTACAGAAGCAGCAAGCCCAAGTACAACGTACCAAGCGCAGAGCCAAAGCCGACGGGGTCGTTACCCCCCGTGAGCGTGTGATCATCAACTCTAAGCAAAAACGCGCGAGCGTCAATATAGCTCGACAAAAGCACGATGCGCAGGATCGACATTAGTCATACCTGATCGAGGACTGGCCCCTATGATTCATTTCATAGGGGCCTTTTTTATAAAAGCCGCTTAAACTCTAAATTGCAGTGTATTATTTTTTGCATAAACCAATTTAGATGAAAACACTTAAGTACTGCTTCCTAGTATGGAGCATTATGGGGGTTACTTTGCTTTCGGCTCAGGATCTCCAAAACTACAAGCCCTTGCAATCTGCCGGCATCCTGCCCAAGGAGTTTAGAACTACCACCTACGAACAGGTTGCCAATCAACAAGCCGGAATTGCCAAGGAAACCGGCAACACCACCACCCAAAAAGACCTCGAAAACTTTTACCTCGAATCCAACTATGCCTTAGATGAGCTATTGCGGAGCGGACAGGTACTCTACAATGATCCGGTCGGCGATTATGTCAATGATGTCGTAGATCAAATCCTCAAAGATCAACCTGCTCTCCGCAAAAAGTTGAGTGTCTTTGTGGTCAAGTCGCCCGTGGCGAACGCTTTTACTCATCAGCGAGGCGTTATTCTCGTCAATACCGGTTTGATCGCCCGACTAGAGACCGAAGCTCAATTGGCTTTTATCCTCTGTCATGAGATCGCCCACTATATGCTTGATCATAGTCAGGATATCTATCTCAAAACCAAAGATTTGCAGTATGGTCGGGGAGAGTACCGCAAGCAATCTGTTTCGGATCGTCTCTTGACCAGAAGTGCTTATTCGCGCGAAAACGAGACTGAGGCTGATATGGAAGGCTTGAAGCTTTACCTCAAAACGGGCTATACCATCGACAATATTGCGGATGTCTTTTTATTGCTCGAAAATGCCGAACAACCCCAAACGCCTTTGATTACTTATTCGAGCCTTTGGCCAGAGAGCTTCCTCAATGATAGCAGCATGCTGGCCTTGATCGAAAAAAATCTCTTTCCCAAAGTCAAAAAGAAAGCAGACGAAAGTGAAGAAGCCAGCTTCATCACAGGTTTTGAAGATGAAGCGGAAAGTGAGGAGGAGGAAGTAGCCGGTGGCTTAAGACCAGTCAAAAAACCAGATGAAATTGCGGAAGTAGAATTTGAAAATGAAGAGAAGGTGGTAGAAAACGATGAGGCAGATGAAGACGAAGATACCGAATACGATGAGTACGACACTCACCCCGCTGCCTCTGAACGCAAAAAGATCATCGAAGATGAGCTAGCACGTTTGACTGGAACTGACGATAAGAGCCTCTTTCTCGTTTCTCCAGCGCGCTTTACCAATCTTCGCACCGTTTCTCAATTTGAAAGCTGTGTTTTGTTTTTGCGTAGTTCGGCATATTTCGATGCCTTATACCAAGCCCTGGTCTTGAAGCAGGAAGGCGAAACTTCGCCTTATCTCGATGATATGATCGGCAAAGCCCTTTACGGCATTGCCAAGTATAAATTTGACGGCGAAACTTATCCCAAGATATTTGAGTATGTGATTGACCGCAATATCCCTGGTTCGGATCTCTACAAGCGCCTGCGCCGATTTGATATGAATGATATTTTGTGGTTAGCCTTCGACTATAATTACCAGATATATCAAAGCGATACGACCGATATTCACCGCAAAGCGATCTTGACCGATCTATTGATTGACGTCCAGTATTTAGAAAAAGATGGTGGTTTGACGGACTTCTTCGAAGAACGCAACGCCGCTAGTCGTAAAGACGAAAACCTGACCGAAATTTGGGAAGAAGCGGCGCGGCGCTTTGACCGTCTGCAATTAAGGGAGGAGTTTTTTAGTAGCAGTGAGGGTATCAGATTTGTCAACAAATGGCAAAGCAATATCACTAAGAAAGGCTACAAACTAGGCATTGACAAGATTGTAGTTTTTGACCCCCTCTTCCTCCGTAACGATGAGCGCAAAGAGCAAAGCACTCAGTTTGTAAGCTCTGAACAGCAACAAATCGAAATCAAAGAAATGCTCGAACGTTCTGCCAATAAACTCGATTTAGATATTACCATCTTGGATAGCAAAATCTCTGGAAAAGAGATCTCGGCTGAGTATTGGAATGAAATCGAACTGCTCAATCGTTGGCATAAAGAGATTCTTAATCAAGAAGTAGGGCGAATCGTCAGT
>JBCAWW010000806.1:0-3182 GCA_038534415.1 Bacteroidota bacterium
GTTTTGCCATTTTTTCACTAATCATAGCTAGTTATAATTTTGTTGCAATTTAGTCTTTTCCGCTCACTCGCGGAACGCTTTAATCGTTCGGCACAGCCGGGAAAGACAATTTGAAACTAGCGCCAAGGCCTTCTCCCTCCGACTCAGCCCAAATCTCTCCATTGTTGTGCTCCATGATCTTGCGACAAGTAGCTAAACCAATACCAGAACTTTCTCCATTTTTGGGTTCATTCCACCTCGTAAACATCTCAAAAATCTGCCCTTGAGCTTCCGCCGGAAATCCTCGCCCGTTATCATCTACCGAGATGATCCATTTTTCCGCGATGCTTTCAGCAGAGATTTTCACTTTAAGGGGCACCGACTCTTGGCGGTATTTGATTGCGTTTTCGATGAGATTTTGAAAGACGATACTGATGTAGCTGTCCTTGCACATCACCTCTGGTAACTCCTCCAAGCTAATTTCTGTTTGAGATTCCTCGATTTTATTTTTGAGCATTTCTATTGCATGCTCCACCGGATGCCTCAAATTGATTTTGGAACTTTCAGCTTCCTCCAGCTTTTTGGCCAAGGTGGCATAATCCAAAACATCTCGGATCATCTGGTCCATTCGCTTGGTCCCATCGACAGCAAAATGCACAAATTCTTGGCTGACTTCGTCAAAATCCTCCTCATGTTTTCTCGCCAATAATCCCACATAACTACTGACCATTCGCAAAGGCTCACGCAGATCATGCGCGATCACATGTGCATATTGCTCCAACTCTTGATTGGAGAGCTCAAGCTTATAGATATAGGATTTTAGATCTAAGGAAAGTTCCGCAAAGGAATCACCCAAATATTTGATTTCGTCCAATTCAGGCGCTAGGTCGACTGGCTTACCACTGGCTTTTCGCGTTTCCGCGACGGCTTCTACCAACTGATTGATGGGTTTGACAAAGCGGTAGAGGATTCCGGTGATCAACAACAAAAAGAGTAGCAAAAAAAAGAGGCCCGAAAGGAGGGCAAACCAAAAAATTCGACTGTTTATCCTAGCAAACCTTGTGGCAATGAATTCATTTTTGGCGAGGATAGGTGCCATATATTGCTCATTGGTAGACTGATTGACCATTAGCCACCCAAAGCGATTCGTGGCAAAGGTGAGCAAATAAGCCTCATCAACAATGATCCCCGTTCCGATGGCCCGCATAGAATCGAGATAGGCCATCGCCAAAATGCGGCCTTCCTCTAGACTTAATTGAGGCAAACTATCGTTGGGGCTAATCTGGCGGTTTTTAAGGCCGAGCAATTGCCCAAAGCTCAAGTTCAAGATCGCTTCTGCTTGTTCTTCGGAAAGTAAGTAGGCTGTGCCTGTACTATCAAGCGTATTGAGTTGCTGGACCTCACCCGGCAAAATGGCTTCAAATTGTTCTTGAAACACCCTCGTATTCTGGATAAACAAGCCTTTCCGTAATTTAGTCAAAGCCTCCTCTTGGCTGGAAGATTGCCGAATCAAATTAATCACCGTAATGATATAATCGACAGGCTTGCTCAAGGTATCTCCTCCAACAATAGGGATGGGAGGCATCAGGGTATCTTCTGAGCTCGCGACAATTAGGCTATCATTTGCCAGCAAAAAGTTTAAGCCTGTTTGGTAGCCTTTTTGCAAGGTGCGGATCGCAAAATTTAAGTTGTAACGCAACAGCAATCCCCCGGTTTGGGCGCCTTTGAAATCTTCGATATTGCTACCATGATAAAAATACTTCTCTCCATTAGAGGGATTAAAATATATCTCGGAGATGCCTGCATCCTCTTTACTCAATTCTGCCAACCACCTTGGTTCGTTTATTTCGTCATAATGTACTCGACGTTTGGCAGGGAGTTCACAACAGGTGAACAAAAATCGGGTAGTATCGCCGATCCGGCGAGTCCTAATGGCTTGCTTGACTTCGTCTTTGGCGAGGACCAATACATTGAGGAGATTGGAATCTTTGCGCAGTAGGGACCGGCTAAACTCCTCCATTTTCTGGATATTGAGGTCTTGAAAAGTGGGAGCATCTGCGATAATCTCCGCCTTAGTGGTATTGTCTAAAATGATTTGTTCGAGTTCACTCGCGCGCTCAACGATATTGGTGGCATACTTTTGCCGAATGTCTAGCGTAAGACTAGCTGAGGCCTCTATCCTAAGATCGTCCTCCGTTTGGCTGAGATTGGAACGCGTATAGCCAAAGACAAATATCCCAGCAAAGCTCAAAACTAGACTCATCAAGGCTAGAAAAGGCAATAAGGAGCGAAAAAACAGGCTATCGGATTGCCATATTTTAAGATTGGCCCACCATTCCATAAAGCGCCCCAACCAAGGCAAGCGGGCCAGTTTGAGTAAAAATATCTCTAATTGATCTGGCAGGCCAGAACGAGATTCCCAATGGGGAGTATCCCCAGCTGCACCAGACTTTGCCTTTTTGTTGGCTAATGGCAGTGAGGTATTAGCCACCTTTTCTTTTGCCTGACTTAGTAATGGGGTGGCAGATTCTTTGAGGCTTTGGGCCTTACTGCCAAGCTCTTTTGCCTTAGCGGTCAGTTTTTCTCTTTGCTTTTGTAGCGCTTCAGATTGGGTTAGTTCTTCAGACTTCGCCTTGATCTTTTTGACTTGATCTTGAAGGTTTTCTTTGGACCAAGAAAAGTTTTTTAGCTTTTGCCACAGCTCTTTTGCCCTTGTTGAAAGGCGCTGCCATAGCGCTTGAAGATCTTCCTGATTGAGTTTTGAGGAGAGGTTTTTCAGCCAAGGGCCGAGCTTTTCACGGATAGTTTGGATAGAAGGCAGCCTATGCCAAAGCGCTTGTAACTTTGACTTAATAAGATCAACATTCTTTTGCCATTGCCCCTTTTGTTCGGGCCCCTGCTCTTCTGTCATTCTAGTGCTTGTAATTTCTACGGGCCTAAAAAGTAAACATTTTTCGGTGATTGGAATACTTTTAGCATCCTTTTTTTGAAAAATCCAGCTATAACAACAGTCTAACTATCCAATAGCACAAGAATTCTTATATATAAACAACTCGAATATTTCGAAAACGAGATTATAGTTCAAGCAACTGAGACGATATTTATTACCGCTCATAATATTTTAAGTACAGTTCCTTCTAGTCACTATGATAATTCGAGAAAAAAAAGTATATTAATAAAACGACACTCAAAAACACCTGAGG
>JBCAWW010000807.1:0-3177 GCA_038534415.1 Bacteroidota bacterium
CATACGAGCTTGCCTTGTAGATTGTAGAGTCTGATTTGGCTTTGCCGCTGCGCGGAACGCTTATTCTTGATAATCAGTCGGTCTTGGGCAGGGTTGGGATACACCTGCCATATATTATCGCTCAATGCTTCAATCCCCACGCCTTCTTGGGTGATTTCTATGCTTGCTGGCTCGGTATCATAGGCTAGATTGGTCCCATCGAGTTGGATAAAACGCACTTGGTCAATTTGAAGGATCAGCGTATCTCGTAGCAAATTTTGCCAGAAATATCGTCGATCATCACGACGCGAATCTTAGCGATTTGACCAAAGCCACTTTGGTTGATTTGATCGTTACGCACCAACGCTAAATCTACTCGCCCGTTGGCATGATCATCTTTGGCCAAGGTGAGCATATTTTGATTTTTGATGCCTAACCACGAATTGGCATAGTCGATTTGTACACTGCCCATCTCTACCAAACTTGGGTCATAGTTGATGGTAAAAGCAATCCCGTAAACGCTATCGGCGATCAAAGTATCCAGCCCTAACTCAATAGAAGCATAGGCTGTGTCCCCAGATTGATAACTGTTTTGTTCGGGTATGATGAGTAGGGGAGGAGCGCCAAATTGGGCAAATCCACTCGTTTTGTTGTGAGTGAGGCCATAGTTGAGGTTGATCGCGAGGGTATCATCTTGATTGACGACTCCCGAGCCATCGGTATCTGTATGGGCATAGTTTACGCCACTAGGCAAATTGCTAGCCCAGCTGCTGACGGATTGGGCTTGCCAATTGAGGGAAGCGTTCGGCCGCGCCGGACCCCCACTCCCAAAAGCTTGTCCAAGGGCCAATAAGTCAAAGTTGTTGGCAATCAGATCGTCATTAGCGTCTCCAGGCCAAACCCCTTCGATGTCGCTAAACACTTCAATCTCAGCAATACCATCCCAGCTAGTAAGCCACAAATTTCCTTCGGCATCAAAGGTGTGAAAAGAGACTGTATCAATCTCCAGCCCTAGAGCAGCAGTATTTAGGCTGGGAAAATTGCTCCCATCAAACTGGATAAGATTACCTACGGTATCTAATCCCCAAGGCATACCATTGGGGTCGATCGCGATCCGTCCCCATTGGATACTACCCCAAGGTGTGTTGTTGATGTCAAAGGACTGGATGAGGCCGTTGTCGTATTCAAATAATGAGTCCGTCGAGCTAAACCAAATACTGCCCGTTGGGCTAGGGACGATATTTGATGCACCAAAAGGGCTGTGGTTTAGCTCTAACTGCCATTGATTGCCGTCGTAGCGGTAGAGATCACCATTGGAAATCCAGACCCAAAAATCCCCCTTGTAATCTTGAAACAGTCTGTAAACCGATTCCCCTGAATTAAGTGGAAATGCGCCGGTATTCGGGCCAAACTCTGTCCAGCTTTGCCCATCATACCGCCAAATAGCAGCGATACTACTTGCCCAAAGCCTCTGCTGAGAATCCATCACTAGATTCCTGACAAAAGGGCTATTGGGTAGAGTGGGATTGGCAAAGGGCAAAGAGTCAAGTGTGCTGAGACTATCACCATCAAAGTATTTGATGTACCCATCGTTTTGGGAAACAGCCAGATAAAAACCTCCATTTTGGACGGCCACTACATCATTGATGCTAAAGTCCTGATTGGGAATATTCTGCCACGTATTACCATCAAAAAAGGCATGATCTTGAGAGGGATAACCCCAATTCATGATCTGGCCGTCGTTTAGCACTTTTACAAAAGAGCGGTAGGTGGGCTGTAAGGGACCTGAACCATCGTTATGTATGCTCCAGTTTGTGCCATCAAAACGCTGTAAACGCTTCGTATATGAACCAGCCGTATAAACTAGATTGGTATCTGGATTAGCCGCCACTTTGTAGACATAGGTGAGCTGACTATTGGAGTTTTGAGAGGTATAGGTAATACTCGTATTTGTGCTTGGGTCAAATTTGACCAATCCTCCGAGCCCCATGGCGAGCCATATCTGTTGGTTTTCGCCTTCGGATATGTCCCTGATTTGGCCAGGAGGCAAGCTGCCAGCAGAGTCACTATAACTGGACCAGCTGCCATTGTAGCGAAATAATTCCGAATCATTTGAATAAAACCATTTTTCGTCATTTTGATCGATTAACATATCTCGGGGTGTCCAATGCATGGGCAAACCACTGTTGTGCAAGATCCAGTTTGTGCCATCATATTGGGCAAGCATCGCCACATAGGTAGGGGAACTCCCCGAATAGCCCGCAATCCAAAGGTCGCCTGCAGAGTCAAATGCAATCTGACAAGGGTTAAAGCCTGCTAGAGCTGCCACTTGACTGAGATCGATGCTTTGCCAGCTATTGCCATCAAAATGACTGATTTGATCCACATAATAATGGAGCGCCCAAATAGATGAATTGGCTCCCTTGGCAATAGAGCGGACGAGGGTTCCGGCTAAATCTCCTGCTTGATTGCTATAACTGTCCCAATCGAGCCCATCCCAACGACCAATTTGATAATTGTTGTTAAACCGTTGGCTAGAAACCACCCAGGTATCGCCATTTGCATCAATGATCGGATCTTGATTACTCAAACGGGCGAGAGCATCCCAATTGGTATTGAGGCGATTGAGGATCTTAGTGTGAGAATCCTCATAGCTTCCCATATTTAAAGGAGTCGTAAACCAAAGTTTCCCATTCGATTCTAAGGTCAGACCATTGTAGTAGCCGTAAGACATGCCGGTAGTGGTGGCATGCGCGCAATGTCCATTAAAACAATAATCGATATTTAAACTATCGCCGTCATCGCAAGTGCTAGCATTGGTACAGCTGGCCGCATCAAACCAGCTTTGGGTGCCATTTTGATAAAGTGCTTTTAGGTTTTGCGCTGCAGGAGAGAGATAAAGGAGCAAAAGACAGAAAGTGCTGAAAGTGCGTATCATGGTTTATGTTGATTAGTGGAGGCTTTTTGACTAGCGATACTCAAATTATCAACAAAGACTCATCTTTGTATTTGAAGCTTCTGTTGGTACAATCCCGCCTCATTTTGAATTTGTAGTAGATACAAAGCGTTCGGCAAAGCCGGTAAGTCTAGACTTTGTTCCCCAGCTGCCATTTGGCGCTCCCATACGAGCTTGCCTTGTAGATTGTAGAGTCTGATTTGGCTTTGCCGCTGCGCGGAACGCTTATTCTTGATAATCAG
>JBCAWW010000808.1:0-3174 GCA_038534415.1 Bacteroidota bacterium
TTTTGTTCGTATAATATGACAAAAAAATAGCCGAGCCCTAAGGCTCGGCTGAGAGAAGCTAGCCTTTACTCTTTGGCAGCTTCGGCCTCTGCTTCATACTCTTGAAAAGCTTCACTGGGGCGCTCTAGCAGTTGTATGTCTGCATTGTAGAGGGTGTAAGACAGCTGACCGTTGTAGATACTCGGTACCAGTTGTCCTCTCACCTGCACGGCTTGACCTTTGATGAGGTACTCCGCTAGTTTGGGAGACTTGACTAAAATGGTGTACCAAAACGTACGTTGCTGGCCCTCTTTGGCGTGTTCCAAATCGTGGGCTAATTGCACTTTGAATAAGTCCTTGCCTTCGACTGGGCTTGCCGCTACAGCGATGCGTCCGATGAGAGTGGTTTCTACAAAAGTTTTCATGAGAAAAAATGGTTAAGATTGCCTACTCGATTCACGGCTTTTCGGCTACGGCCTGTCCGCCTGATTCGGCGAACGACCGATCTCCCGCCTTTGGCACTGATCCTGCGCAAAAGGAAACGGAATAATGGCAGGCAGGTGCGGAGGGCTAAGCGTTCTGCGAAGCAGTAATGCGGTGCTTATGCCGTAGTCTTTTGCTGGCTTGTCAGCGGCAAAGGCGAACTTGGGACATTCGATGAGTCAGCTCCTAGGCCTACTCTGTCCTTCTCCCCTACCCGACTCACTTTGTGCTTAGACTGGAACAAAAAAAAAGGCCCGAAGGCCCTTTTCAAAACAAGCGTAGCTGCTCTACTGAAAGCCCATCACTAGGTTTGGCAGTTGCCTTTTTTGGCGTAGTAGGTGCTTTCTTTTCTCGCTGGGCTTGCACTTTGATGATTTTACGGCGCAGATCCTGACATAATTCTCGATAAGTATGATAGTAGCGTCCGCCTGATTGGAGGACTTCATGGTCTTCAACGGGTCGGCCAATCTGCTCCCAGATTTGCGCAAGGTGTTTTTGATAGTGTTGGGCACTGGCTTGGGCTGAGGCCCAGAGGTAGATCTGGGCGTATGCTTCGCGCATAGGTGCATCCATGGAGGCAGGATAGATGGCGACACTGAGTTCTGTGGGGCCTACTTGCCAGCCTGCTTGGCCATTTTGGACTTCTTCCAAGACAATGGCAAAGCGTTCGGCTGGGATTTGTTGATACATCCATTGGGGAGTAGTCTCCGCCCAAGGGCTTTTGTGTTGGACGATGGGCCCTTGCAGGTAACGCTTTTGCTCAAGGGATAGCTTGCCCCCAGCAAACTCCAATAGCATAGTGAGGATATCCGAGGACATCCCCATCTGCGCCATCAGGCTGAGTAGTTGGAGGTTTTGGGGAGAGGGCTTTTCTGTGGGAGGATTAGAAAATAAAGAAGAGAGTTGATCTGACATGATCGTGAGGATAAAGGAACGCCTACTCTGGAGGGTTTTCGGCAAGGCCCAGTCCGCGGAAACGGATTAGGCAAGCCACCGCCGATCCGGAGACAGTCGCGCATTAGCGGGACGACCGGCAAAAGGAAACGGAATAATGGCGGGACGGTAGCAAGGCCAAGCGTTCTCCGTCGGAGAACGCGCGCTTATGCCGTAGTCTTTTGCAGAGGTGTCGGACGGATTTCGGCGAAATTGCCGTCTAAACGTTGATTAGGAGAGGTATTTTACTGTCGGATTCCTTTGCGACAGCAGGGACTTGCGTGAGTTGCCTGGAGGAAAGCGCCGCCAGGCGCTTGTGCACAGCACCGACCCAAAGGGAGTCCGGAAGGGAACGACCCGAAGGGGCACGCCCAAGAGCACATTTTTGTTAAAATATATCCTTCCTTGACAGAAAATTACTACCTTATTGTCCAAGCATCAATAAGCAAATCCCATTTGCTTCACCTAAAAACACAAAATGAAAAAACTACTATTGGGCATTCTATGTCTATTCTTAGGTTATTCCAGTCTGGCCCAGAATCAAGGCTCAAACTTGCCTACCAACTCTGATACGGTACGTCAGATTTATGCTTTGATGGAAAAAGCTGACACCTCTTTTTGGGACGTTGCTGATTTTGCCGAAGGCTATTTGTCTAGTACAAATGATTCTGTCCCGATTTCTTTCCGTAAAACCTATGCACGCTGGCAATATTTCTGGCGGTCCAGAGTAGATTTAACGGGAGATCGCAGAGTAATTAATTCTACCCTTTCTAGCATGGCAACTAATAACACCATTTGCGATCAAAATGGCCAGTGGACTCAAGAGCAATCCGCTGTTTATGATAAACAGGTTTCTGGGATAGTTACGGCAATCTATGCTCCTCCTGGACAAACCTATTCGGACACAATCCCTCCTCAGATAATTTTGGCTGGTTCCAATACAGGTGGTGTCTGGAAGACAACCAACGGAGGGACGACATGGGCGAATACAAGTGATCCCCTTAGAATGTCAGCTTTAGGGGTAAATGATATTGAGGGAGATCCACACGTGTCTGGGCGAGTCTATATGGCGACAGGTAATACGGGTTCCTTTATGCCTCGATATGGGAACGGGGTTTATTGGTCTGATGATATGGGAGACACATGGCATCATGTAGACCTCGGTAATCTTTCAACTTTTGACCCTGTAGCGCTTCGGGTTGTCGTTCATCCGGATCCTAATTCTATTTCAGGTCAACCAACCCCCGTTTATGTATTAAGTGGGACTAAAATATATGAATCCTTAGATGGTTTTGCATCGTTTGCTTCATTTGATTTCAATTTATTTTCATTAGCCTGGGAGACTACCTTATTCGACTTGGAAATAATTCCATCGACAGTAAACTCTCCTGCAGTATTTTATGTTTCCTCAAAAGCATCAGCAAGCTTAAACTCAAAGGATTCAAAGATTTGGCGGAGATATGGGAATGCTCCAATTGGCAGTCCATCTTCTTGGATTGACATCACTCCAGAAAAAAGTCTATCCGTTGATTTTAAAACTGACGCTTTTGTATTAACTCAATCCGAAGCTGATCCAGGAGTTCTTTATACTACATTTCAGGACTTTTATTCTGAACCTGTCATCATTTATGATTCAACAAATTCACCTATCGACACAATAGTTGTCTCAAGGAGTGATAAACCCTTATTGAAGACAGACAATCAAGGAAATATTTGGACAGTGATTGATTCAAATATTAGTGTAGTTGGCGGAGGAAATTGTAGTACAGTTTGGACGGG
>JBCAWW010000809.1:0-3170 GCA_038534415.1 Bacteroidota bacterium
CATTTAAACTGATAGGGTAATTATTCCGTAAAGAAATATAAATATGCAGGGAAGCCACAAAAGGGAATCAAAACACCGATACAGGCTCCTTTTCTCTATTTTATTGGGTAAGGAATCAGCAGCAGATGATTGTGGAAAAAAGGGATAAAAACACTCTTTTGTTTCCAGTAGTTCTAGTAGTATCTTTTTAGTCAGTCTCTTTGAGATTTGTCAATTTCCTAAACCCAATGAACCTAACCCACTTGACATTATTCTCTTCTCGCTTTTGGGCCGTTTTGCTTTTTAGCATGGGATTTTCGTACAGCCTAAACGCAACCCACAACCTTGCGGGACAAATTACCTGTGCCCAATCCGACCCCAACCAGACCAACACCTATTTAGTTACCCTTACTACTTACACTGACCCAGCACCCGCTGGGGTTGATAGATGCTCCGCCGATATTGAAATCTGGACTACAGGAGGTAGTCCTACCCTAATCACCACCTTGGCCAATATCCCTCGTGCCAACGGCCCGATCTTAGGAGGACCCATAAATGACTGCCCTATTAGTGATCCTAATATCGTCATCCGTGATGGTATCGTGGTCAAGGGAACCGTAAAAGAAAACATTTATAGTATCGAATATACCTTCCCCGGACCAGGGGAATACGAACTGAGATATACCGACATGTATCGTCATGGTTCTGTAGTCAATATTGACAATCCCGATAACCAGACCTTTTATGTCGAAACGCGACTTTTTATCACCCCTGCGATCGTAGGAGATAATAATACGCCGGTTTTGCTCAATCGCCCCTTGCAAGATGCTTGCTCTGGTAAGATTTGGGTTCACAATCCAGGGGGCTTTGATATAGACGGAGACTCCTTAGTATATGAACTTCGCCCTTCTTTCCAGTATGAGACGCCAAACCCTCCTTCTGCTACTTCTGGCTATATCTTTCCTGATAATGCCCAGTTTGGGGCAAATGCTACCTTCAATATGGATCCCATCACAGGTTTGATTACCTGGGATGTACCACAGACTTTGGGGATTTACAACTTTGCCTTTATGGTCAAGGAGTATCGCGATGGGGCATTGCTCGGATATGTAGTCCGCGATATGGCGGTTTGGGTCATCGATTGTGACAATAACCCTCCCATCATTGAGACCATTACCGATACCTGTATCTATGCCGGTGAAACCCTAGAATTTGACTACAAAGCATGGGATCCAGATGTGATCGATAGCCTTTATCTTAGCCTCAACAATGGGGGTCTTGGCAATAATGGTCCCTTCTCGGTCGATAATCCTGCTACCATCCAGGGTTCTATCGTGGACTTTGTCAACGGCAATGTGCCTTATTCTAATCTGCCGCAAGCGACCCTCAACAATGGCTTTGACCCAGTAGATACCATAAGAGGTACAATCACTTGGGATACCGAGTGTGATAATATCCGAAAACAGTTTTACCAGGTGGATATGGTAGCCTCCGACAATCGCAATTATTCGCTACCCTCTGCTACCAGTAATACTACCCTAGAGGCCCACCGCGCGATTACGATTAGAGTGGTGCCGCCACCGCCAAGCGATTTGACCATTACGCAAGGTTTGCGAACGCTTACCCTTGACTGGATACCGACTGCATGCGGAGATATCGTAGTAGGCTATAATATCTACAGGAAGGTCGGGGCCGAAGGCTTCTCGCAAGATAGCGTCTGTTGTGAGTCCAGCCCAAAGGACATGGGCTTTGAACTCTTAGCTTTCCAAGCCGATTGGCTCAATACCAGTTTTGTAGACTCCCTGACTGATGTTACCTCTATTATAGGGGAAGAAATTTGCTATGTGGTTACGGCCATGTATGATGATATTAATAATCCTGGTCTGCCGATTCTCGAAAGCTGCGCTACCAATGAGGCTTGTGCTGAGATTGAAGCAGAACCCATTTATTTGACCAACGATAGTGTGAGTGTTACGTCTTCGACGAACGGTGAGATCTTTCTTAGTTGGTCTCAGCCAACGGTATCGGAGTTTTTCCCTGCACCGATCACTTATCGATTGTATCGCGCCAACAACAATGGTTTTCCAGCCATCGCTGTCGCCAACCTCAATTTCAATGACACCACCTATACGGATACGGGTTTCGATACTGAGATCCGTGGCTATAATTATCGCGTCGAAATGTTTGATGCGCTTGGGCTACGGATACCGACTAGCGATGTCACCAATGTCGGTAGCAGTATCTTCTTGACCGCTGCGGGTGGCAATAATTTGGTACAACTAAGTTGGACTGAGTTTGTGCCTTGGCAAAACACCAATTATGAAGTTTGGCGCTCCGACAATGGCGGCCCTTTTGCAATAGTGGCAAACGTTCCGGGAAGCGGTGCCAATACTCATACCTATGCAGACGATGGGCTCAATCCTAATTTTGAGTATTGCTACTTTATCCGTTCGGAGGGCAGCCATAATGAGCCAGGCATTAAGCCTAATCTGATCAATGATTCGCAGAGAGACTGTGCATTTGCTAGAGATGAAGAGGCGCCTTGTCCGCCTTCAGTGGTAGCAGGGGGCAATTGCGATTCCCTCAAACATGAAATCTTGGTTTCGCGCTCAGATCTTGACTGCGCCAAGGATACCGACTTTATCACGGTGCTATTTGCCAACAATTCTGCCGGTCCCTATGTAGAGGTGGCTAGTTACTTATACACAGACTTTGATGCCAATGGAGAGATTCGTTTTGATCGTCTCTTCGAGAACGGTAGCAATACTTTTGCCGGTTGCTATGTAGTTACGGCGACAGATACTTTGGGCAATACCAGTGATCTGAGCGAGCCTTGGTGTATAGATTTCTGTCCGAGGATCGAGCTCCCCAATATCTTTACGCCTAATGCAGATGGAGTCAACGATGTCTTCAGACCCGTCAATTATCAAGATATCGCCTTACGCGAATTTATTGTCTTTGATCGCTGGGGCCGCCGGATGTATACCAATACTTCCAATATCTCTGAGTTATGGACGGGACAAATAGACTTTAGCAATCAGCAAGCAGTTGAAGGCGTCTATTATTACTACATCCGCTACGAAGAACTGGGAATCAATGGCAATACGCCAAGAGAAGCCAAAGGCTGGGTGATGCTGGCCCGCTAAGAGATAAATAGTCCTTGAGGCTTCTTGTATCTGTAAAGCCTCAAG
>JBCAWW010000810.1:0-3170 GCA_038534415.1 Bacteroidota bacterium
TCAGTCCAGTAATCGATTACTAGGACGTCTTCCAAAAATGGGCCTAATACCTCACCAAATGCTTTATGGTCTGGGTGAGGGAGATAAATCTCGCGATCTTCTTCACTATGAAAGGTGAGGAAAAAGCAGTGTGTAAATCCTTTATCAAGACCTTCAGGGCTATTGTTAGTGCCAAATTCGTAGTCTTTGATTTGAGGGATTTTCCCAGGCAATGCCGAAAATGCGGCTTCTACCGTAGCAATATCATCAGGAGTGGCATCCTCCTTAAACGAGAAAAGGACTACGTGTCGGAGCACTTTTTCAGGCCCAGTTTCCATTTCAGTTTCCATTTCGGTTTCCATCTCCACAATCTTCTCTTCTTCTACTTCTTTTTGAACACAGGCATTTAGTCTCAAAAGCATGAGAGCCGATCCAAGAACTATCGCAGTAAAGTAACGCATGACTGATATAAGGTTTTAGTTATTTTCTATTTACGCGCCCAATCCCCAAGGACTAAATATAGCCCAGATAAACAATACAAAAACTACCAATATGATAGTGAGGATGGCGTCTTGTCTCTTTCCAGCTGAGGCCCGCTTCGCGGAACGCTTATACACAAGTTCACCAATTTTATCCATACTTGGAGCAGGTGCACTCAGGCTGACACTCCACATCGTGATCGCACAGATGCCAAAAAGGATCAAAGCAAAGTGCAAGAAGTTAATATCTACAATCTGTGCCACCAATGAGTCTGAGGCGACCTCTAATATCCCTTCCTTGGTCATAAACTCTAGCGCCAAACGCGTCAAGCCAAGTGCAAAACCAATCCAAAGGCTCCAAATCGCGCCTTTCCCATTGATCCGAGGCAAAAATATCCCCAATAAGAAGGCTGCCGCGATCGGTGGCGAGATATAAGCTTGGACACTCTGAAGATACATGAAAATCCCGCCGCCTTCGGTCAATCTCTTCATCAAAGGAATCCAACCTAAACTCAGCACCACGAGCACAGCGGTGGCTACTTGGCCCGCAACCACTAAATTCTTTTGATTTGCATCAGGATAGTATTTCTTATAAAAATCAATCGTGATCAGGGTAGAGCACGAATTAAAAACCGAAGAGAGCGAACTCATCAAGGCGGCTAATAAGCCTGCCAATACAATCCCCTTTAAGCCTATGGGCAGGATTTCGGTAATCATACGCGGCAAAGCCTGATCAGGATCATTGGCGAAGCCATTGAGTAAGCCTTGGGAGGCTAAACCAAAGGCAATGATGCCCGGAAATACAAATAAGAATATCGGTAACTGCTTCAAAAAGCCAGCGAAGATCGTTCCTTTACGGGCCTGGCTCACATCTTTTGCAGAAAGCACTCTTTGTACGATAAATTGGTCGGTACACCAATACCATACACCGAGGATGGGCGCTCCAAATAGCATGCCCGTCCAAGGATAATCCGTATCATCGCCAGGTCGCCAAAGGTTGAAAAAGCGTCCCGGATCTATACTAGGATCTTTTGCTGCCGCATTGTCAAGACTGATTTGTAAGCCTTCCCAACCACCAATCGCATCAAAGCCCAAAACAGTAACCAGAGCTGTACCCAAAAGGAGAATAAATAGCTGGACCATATCGGTATAGATTACCGCTTTGAGGCCACCAAAAATGGTATAAATACCCGTTACGATTACTACGATCAAGGCACCAGTCCAAAACTCAACTCCGATCACTTCAAAAACCAAGGCCCCAGCAAAAATGGTCAAGGATATCTTGGTAAGGATATAAGCGAGAATCGAGACTACTGAGAGATAGGTGCGGGCAGCGCCATTGTAGCGGCGTTCGAGGAACTCGGGCATCGTAAAAACCCCTGACCGTAGATAAAAAGGGACGAAAAGCCAGCCAAGCAATATCAGAATCAGCGCGGCGAGGATCTCAAATTGAGCGGCAGGCATATCACCACGAGCACCTGAGCCGACTAAACCGACGATATGTTCTGAACCAATGTTAGAAGCGAATAGAGAGGCGCCAATGACAAACCAGCCGGAGCTACGGCTGGCTAGAAAATAGTCAGTGGCTTCTTGCCCTGCGGCTTGTTTTTTACGGTCTCTGCGCATTGCCCAAAAAGCAACGCCGAAGATCAGCACAAAGTATCCGATGATGATACTCAGATCAAAGATAGAAATAGACACACGCTAGTAGTTAAGTAGTACTATCAACTTGCATATAATTTGACATTCTCGCAAACCTAGGGGTTTGGGCCAGAGAAGCGAAAATTGAGCTGAAGTGGGATTTTGGCAATAGGTATGAGTTTGCGCTTATCCCCATTGGGTATCAAAATGCTAGACTCATACGTTGAAAATCGTCACTTATTCGTTCAATTTTCGTAATTATTCGTCAATTTCCATAAACAAACCACCAAAAACAAGCAGTTTTCGCAAAAAATCGTAATTTACATCAAATCATCCTTCATGCTACGAGAAGAACGTCTCAAACAGATATTAGATAAGCTCCAACAAGATCAACGGCTTAGTACTAGCCAGTTGATGGCGGACTTTGAGGTATCTGAGGGAACCATTCGGCGGGACCTGAAAGAATTACAGACCCGTGGCCTTTTGCAAAAAGTACATGGGGGGGCCGTTCCGCGACCAGCGGCCCCTAGAATCTACCAAAGCAGGCTTAGTTATGCCTCTGAGCCCAAAGCTGAATTAGCTCGTAAAGCTTTGCCTCTCCTTGAGAACGGTCAACTCATTTTGATTGATGGGGGTACCACTAACTGGCATCTTGCCAATGCATTCCCGCCACAGCTTGAAGCCACGGTCTTTACCAATAGTATCCCGATAGTGCAGACACTGCTTTCTCATCCGGGCCTAGAAATCCACCTGATGGGCGGCAAGGTGTTTCAAGCTTCGCAGGTGAGCTTAGGCCTAGAAGTTATGCAGACTTTAGCGGATATTAGACCCGATATATGCTTTGTGGGGGTGCGTTCGCTGCAGGCGGAAATAGGCTTTAGCACCCTCGAATTGGAGGAGGCAAAAATCAAACGCAAAATGGTAGAGGTCAGCCAAAAAATCGTAGTAATGGCCACTAATGATAAGTTAGACACGGTCGATCACTATCGGATTTGTGGCTGACCTCTACCATTTTGCGTTTGATTTTTGCCTCCTCCAATTCGAGGGTGCTAAAGCCTATTTCCGCCTGCA
>JBCAWW010000811.1:0-3167 GCA_038534415.1 Bacteroidota bacterium
GATTGAACCAATACAGATCAATTAATTGTCTGTGTTGGTTCAATCTTGGCAAGGCTTGGAGGCTTTCTTTCTCCATGCTCGCTGCCTACAATTCCCAATAATTATGAATTCTGTATCCTACTATTTGTGCTTGGCAATCATGCTGATTTGCTCATCGAGCTTATATGCTCAAACTTACGTCAATCAGGCTGCTACTGGCAATAATTATGGTACCTCTTGGACTGATGCTTATACATCCTTGCATCTAGCTTTAGACAACTATCAGGCGGGGGACGAGATTTGGGTAGCTGCGGGAACCTACCTGCCAGAGCAAGCTTCCAATTGGCCCAACGGCAGCAAGACTACTTTTTATCTAAATCAAGATGTTGAGATCTATGGCGGTTTTGTTGGTACCGAAACGCAGCGTTCTCAAAGAGATCCCATAAACAACCCAAGCATCCTCTCAGGAGATGTCAATGCTGATGATGTAAGTGGTAGTATTAGCCTAAATCGATCAGACAATCTGACCAATATCTTCTTTCTGGAAAATACCATAAGCCCTGCTACCATCATTGATGGCTTCACCTTCATGGGTGGACATGCAGACGCAGGGGCTAGCCCTGATTACAACACTCGCGGCGGAGCTATTTGGTCATATGGTTCTCCCACTATCCGCAACTGTAACTTTACCGAAAATTATGCCGCTACTTATGGTGGTGCGATCTACTTGCGTGATGCTGTCGCTGGGGACGCGATAATAGAAAATTGTGTCTTTGATGCCAATGGCTGTGGTCTTATGGGAGGAGGAATAACGGTTTTTACCGCCAGTGCTGAAAAATCTACTCAAATTAAGCATTGTCAGTTCACCAACAATTTTGCCACTGAGCATGGGGGAGGACTGCATTTTTTCAACTCCTCAGGTGCTGTCAGCAATTGTCTGTTTGAGGCCAATATTGCTAACGCGAGGGCAGGGGGCTTGCATATCCTCAATCTTAGTGGAGATCAGCTAAAATTCTCAGTTGATTCCTGTGATTTTCTCAACAATACGGCTACTAGAGGAGGCGCGCTCTACCAGTATACCGAAGGGGCCACAAATGGCAAATTAACGATCGCCCATACGAGCTTTACCGACAATAGCGCGATTGGCACTTTTGCTCAATTTGCTGATGGAGGGGCATTAGGCTTTGCTATACGCCCTAATTCCCAGCAAGACAGTATCCTGGTAAGTGATTGCATCATACGCGATAATAGTGCAGGTCGCCTGGGTGGAGGAATTACCTTTTCGAGTACCGCTGGCTCTGATAATTTCTTTGCATTGAACGATTGTGATATCGTCCAAAATACCAGCCAAGGCGTAGGAGGAGGGGTTTTCCTAGGGGTTTATGACAGTAGTGAATCCGTGCAAATGGAAGTCCAAAACTGCCAAATCAATTACAACCGCTCTAATGACGGGGCTGGCCTTTGGTACCAATCGGAAACTCCCGAAGATACGGATCTCCGCATCTTAGACGCTGACTTTATCGCCAATCAAGGGATTATTACGGAGCGGGATTCCATTCCGGCTGGGGTTGGCTTATACCTTTCTCATTATAACCAATCGCAAAAGGATAGTGTATGGATTGAAAATTGTCAATTTGAAGCCAATCATGCTACCAATGGCGGAGGTGGAATCGTCTATATTCAATCAGATGGCCTCGCTAATCACCTTCAAATAAGCAACTCCGAGATTGTTGCCAATTTGGACTCTTCCAGTCTTTATGCCGGTGGATTGAGTGTCTTAGAAGGGGGCGTCAATATCTCCGTCTTAGTGCAAAACACCCACTTTGCCGAAAACCTCTCTCCGCTAGTACATGCCTTTGGGACAGCTGATATAGATTTATTGCTCAATACGAAGCGCAAAGTCATATTAGAAAACTGCCTTTTTACCGATCACAATAGTAATGACCCCAATACGGCAGTTGTGGGTACGGGCACAGGCTTTACTTTAGGCAATTGTACCATCACTGATAATCAAAGTCCCTCACTGGCCCTCAACGTCGATGGAGAGGTCGATATCCGAAACACCATCTTCAATGCACAAGGCTTTTCCAATTATTCTTCGGTTTCTCCTCTCGGTAACGCCAAGATCAATAGCTTGGGTGGTAACTTGGTCAGTGATAATGCTTTTGATTTTTTCCTCAATAGCACAGATCAATCGGCGGTTGACCCCCTATTTGAAAATGGTACCTACAGCTTAGCCGCAAATAGCCCTGCCATCGATGCGGGAGTGTATTTTCAAGCCATTGCCGAAAACGATTTTTCGGGTAATGCTCGAATTCAGGGTAGCTGCGTTGATATCGGAGCTCTAGAAAGTGTGCACGATGCGGGTATAGGGGATTGTCAGCTTTCCACTTCCATCAAGCGCCCGCTACTTTCTGACGCTCAACTCCGGGTATATCCCAATCCTGCGACCTCCTTTACTACCATCGAGATCAAAAACGATTGGAGAGGTACCCTCAATCTCAAAGTGCTCAACGAAATGGGCCAACTGATACATCTTGCTGAGCTTGACAAATATGATCAGCAGTCGACTCTTAGTTTTCCTGTACAAGACCTCCCGCAAGGCATCTATCGGGTCATTCTCTCAAATGGGGAGAGCATGGCCAGCAGCAGCTTTGTGCGTCAATAACAGCCAAGTTTTGTATATGATGTTAGAGCAGAAGTTGAGAGATTTTTTCTCTCGACTTCTCTTTGTTTTTGGGTAGCTCTTTAGGGGTTTACTCCCGAAAGCTTTCGGGATGCGGAACGCTTATCTCTAGAAAGTGTAAGGCAAGGTTTTGAATCCTTTGTCGGCCTATGCAATAGGCCGCTTCAGATAGTTGATTGTAGAGGTGTATTGCATACGCCTCCAGAGATAAGCGTTCTGCGCAGCAGTATCCCAAAACCCAATCTCACCCAAGTAGCTTACCTCAATCATCTCCCTCTTTACGAACCTGACTTGGAGACTGACCAAACTCCTTTTTAAAGGCACGCGAAAAATAGTGCGGATCACTAAAGCCAAGATCATAGGCTATCTCGGACACGCTTAGCTCAGTGCTAAACAATAACTCTTTGGCTTTGTGGAGGCGAATCTTCCTGACAAAGCTCATAGGTGGATGGCCGGTTAGCGCCTTCATCTTTCTGAACAACTGGGTGGCACTTAAATGCAC
>JBCAWW010000812.1:0-3164 GCA_038534415.1 Bacteroidota bacterium
AAGGAATTTTACAGCCTAGCAAAATGAGTATAGCGGAGAAAAATAGATAGAAGGGATTCCCTTCTTGGTCAAGTTAGTAGTAGCAGTAATTGACACCAAAATAGAAAAAACGAAGCAGTAAAAGATACTGCTTCGTCCTATTTTATAGTATTATGAGGAAACAGGCTAGCCTAAATCCCCTCATTCGTTTCAGGTGCTCTCCCGTAGATGTACAGATCTATCGGATAGCCTACGGTAACGCTGTCGCTTCTGGTTGGTTTAGGATTTTGGCCATAAACGGTCCCATTTTTATTTGCAGGAGCATTTGCATTGTAGGAAAGAGCTCCAAGCGTCAAGCCTAAATCACGAATTGAATTCAGCGCATCTTCAAAGCTCAAGCCTGTAAGGTCTGGTACTCTAACGCTTACCGATCCTTGCCCATCAGATACGATCAAATCGATCTTGGCACCTTGCGGCACCATGGTACCGGCTTTGATACGCCGTCCATCGTAGAGGATATCTAAGATGGTATTTTCGGCAATATCTTTTTTACGCGTAACCTTCCCTACCGCTAGTTTCCAGCTTTCGAGCTGTGCTTTGGCTTGATAGAGAGTTTTGTCAATAATCGACGGCACAGGAACCTGAGGTGGCTTACGCTGGTTGATCGTAAGAGAAATCGTACGATTGGGTTTTACAAAGCTATGCTGCCGCGGATATTGAGCTAAAATGGAGCCTGGCTCGAGGTCAGGATTATAAGCAGAATCTGTCAGCATAGGCTTTAGATCCATTTTACTAAGCTCTTTTTCCGCTTCCTCCCAAGACATTTCTACCACAGATGGAACTACGATAGAATCACCATGACGGGTATAGGCCGGTAAGATCCAGAAAAAGATCATGAGATAGACCAACACCCCAGCGACAATCAGGCCTAATAGGGTGAGGAAAAACTCTCGGCTAATAAAATATCGAAACATATCCTTTCTATTCTTAGACTAAAGGTACGAAGTAGATTAGACTTCGTTGGTCTTACATACGTTCTGGCATCTGTATTCCCAACAGTGCCATGCAATTTTTAAGGGTCTCCCCTGTAAAGCTCGCAAGCGCCAGTCGGAATGAGCTGGTATTAGGGTTGCTGCTTTTCAATATTGGGGCATCGCGATAAAAACGATTAAATTCCTTAGTTAGTTCATAGGCGTAGTTGGCAAGCAAGGCTGGGTTGTAGTTTTCACCCGCTTCGCGCAACACATCCTGATATCGTGAGATCACTTGGATCAAGGTACTTTCAGCTTCCAGTAATGGTCCTTCCAGACTCATACCAGCACTATAGGGGCCAATATGATCTGCGTTACGACGAATCGATTGGATCCGAGCGTAAGCATATTGGATGTAGGGTCCCGTATTGCCTTTGAGAGAAACGGATTCCTTAGGATCAAACATCATCCGCTTTTTGGGATCAACTTTGGCCAAGAAATATTTAACAGCGCCAGTACCTAGCTTTTGGAAGAGAGCGTTCAATTCGTTTTCCTCCATATCTTGGAGCTTATCCAAGTTTTTGAGGGTTTCTTCTCGCGCTTTATCTTCCAATTCGGTGAGGAGATCGTCGATTTCAACAGTAGTTCCTTCCCGGCTTTTCATTTTACCGGTAGGCAGATCGACCATACCGTAGGACATATGGTATAAGCCTTTGGCATATGGTTTTTCAAGCTTTGCCAAAACGTTGAACAAGACCTGAAAGTGATAATCTTGTTCATTTCCTACCACGTATACAGAACGATCCATTTTGTACTCATTGTACTTATCCTCTGCGATGGCAAGGTCTTGGGTAATATAGAGGGAGGTACCGTTACTCCGAAGGAGGGTCTTACGATCCATCCCATCCTCAGTAAGGTCAACTTCTACCGAACCATCTTCAGTATGATAGAAGGCTCCTTTTTCTAATCCTTCTTGTACTGTCTCCTTGCCACGCTTATAAACTTGGGACTCGTAGAAGTAACGATCGAATGAAACCCCTAAACGTTGGAAAGTATCTTCATAAGCGGCATAAACCCAGCCATTCATTTGCTCCCAGAGGGTTCGAACTTCGGCATCTCCCTCTTCCCAGCGGATAGTCATCTCATTGATAGCGAGTTGACTAGGTGCTTTTTTAGCAGCATCGTCTTTGTTAAGCCCTTCGGTAGCCATGATCAATTTTGTTTCCTCTTCGATCATGCCTGCAAACTGCACATAATAGTCCCCAACGATTTTATCTCCTTTTCGGCTAGAGCTATCAGGAGTCTCTTTGTTTTCTGCTGCCATATAAGCATGCATAGACTTGGAGATATTGGTCCCACGGTCGTTAAAAAGACAGGTTGGGATCGCATTGAAGCCATTGGCTTGCAGAATCTGCGTTAGCGAGTACCCCAAAACGATATTCCGTAAGTGGCCAAGGTGCAAAGGTTTATTGGTATTTGGAGAGCAGTACTCTACTACAACCGTTTGGCCTTCGCCCAGCTTGGTGGTAAAAAAATCAGGATTGTTTTGCTGCTCAGCGACGAAAGCTTGCCAGTAAGCATCCCCAATACTAAGATTGAGAAATCCCTTCACCACATTATAGGCTGTCACACTGTCCAATCGTTGGAGGAGGGCCGCCCCAAGCTTTTCGGCAATCTGAGGAGGTGCGCCTAACTTAAATTTGGTCAATGGAAATACGACCAGGGTCAAATCTCCTTCGAAGTCTTTACGGGTATCTTGAACCGGCAAAGTTTCGGGAGTGATTTCAACCTCAAATAAGTCTTTTACTGCTTCAGCAGCGGAAGTTTGAATATGCGAACTAAGAAGGGACATGGGGGCAAAAATGAGAAAAAAATTACGGCTTTACTAGCATTTCTAATTAAGCGTTCGGCTTAGCCGAAAATACGCAGCAATCTGCCAATTGAACGTAGGGCTTCCATCAATTGAGTGGGTTCATCATCATCTGTGATAAACCACCTTCGGAAGGCCCTGCCCCAGCTAGTACGATCTAGGAGACGAGAGTCCATAGCCGCTCGATAAGTTAGTAGGATCGCGATAGGCGCGATCAGCATCACCGACAACCAAGCCCCCATCCAGGGCTCCATTACGCCTTCTTTTGCAAACTTTTTGCCATAAGTGGTCAGTACGTAATAGATCATAAAAAATACAATGGACACCAAGGCTGGCGGTCCAAT
>JBCAWW010000813.1:0-3161 GCA_038534415.1 Bacteroidota bacterium
TCTCCGCTCTTTTGCGTTAAGAATTTAGCTGCTTGTTTTTGGCGCAAAAGAGCGGAGAGGATACACTGCACTATCAATTAACCCAGGTCTTTGACCCTTATATGAAGGGACCAAGAAAAATGGGGAAAGGCAAAAGCCTCTTCAATTTAGAACTGCATACCAAAGGTACATTTATTGAATACGATAGCCTCAATCATTATAGCGGCCTCTGGTATATCAACAAAACCAAAGAACGCCTTAAATTAGTCTATCAAATCCAAAATGGAGATACAGTTCCTGAAGCGAGACAGGACACCAGCTTTCGCTATCAACTGGTCAAACTCAGCAACGATAGCTTGGTCATCGGTAAGCAAGGGCGACACGGCATAGTCCAATACAATTATTTGCTCCAAAGAGATAGCACTAGCTTCGATACTAGTTTAATAAGCAGTCCATTAGACAGTATTGCCAGCAAGGATAGCGCAGTAGTCATCAAAGACAGCACTAACAAACGCACAGTGCCAAGCAATCTAATGGCGGCGGGTCAAGCAAGTCTGACGCAGGCAGCAGCAAATCAAGTACTCTTTGATAGTCTGTGGAGCGATACTTGCTCCTGGCAATTGTATAGCAAATATGATCCCTATCAGGATATGTTACCTCAAGAGGAACGCTCAGACTCCACGAGCGGCCTTGCTAGCAATCCTACTTATCTCCGATTTACCCGCAGCGGTTCTTTTGTCAAATTTGACAGCAGTAACTACAATGAAGGGGCATGGTACCTCTCAGCAGATAATCCTAGCCGCATGAGATTGGCCTATACCATCCAAAACGGGGTAGCCGTTTCTGAGATCAATCAAGACAAATACTACCGCTTTAGCTTCAAAAAAATAGCAAAAGACACGCTGCAAATTGCTCAGCAGGGCCGACACGGTATGGTTCGCTCGACCTACCTATACTGCCCAAATGATTCAATCCCATCTCACCCCAAAAACTAAGTGGCGCGCAGACAAGCAAAACGTCTCCCTATGGCTGAATATCTCAAGGGTATTCGCGCGGGCAACCGCATGATGCTCAGCAAGGCCATCACCTTGGTAGAGAGTCGCCTTGCTTCTGATCGCAAGCTAGCCAATGATTTGATCGAAGCCTGCTTGCCTTATACCGGCCAAAGCTATCGGCTGGGCATTACTGGCGTTCCCGGTGTAGGGAAATCTACTTTCATAGATACCTTTGGCTTTAGCCTAGCCGAGCAAGGGCATAAGGTTGCAGTACTAGCCATCGATCCCTCTAGCCAACTTAGCAAAGGCAGCATTCTCGGCGATAAGACGCGCATGCACCAACTGGCTCATCATCCTTCTGCTTACGTTCGCCCCTCACCTACTGCTGGTTCTTTGGGGGGAGTAGCACGACAGACGCGAGAGACCTTATTGTTGTGCGAAGCAGCAGGCTATGACAGCATCATCGTAGAGACAGTTGGGGTGGGACAATCAGAGACCACAGTGCATGGCATGGTAGACTTTTTTTTGTTATTGGCTTTGCCGAACGCTGGTGATGATCTGCAAGGCATCAAAAAAGGCGTAATGGAAATGGCGGATGCATTATTGATCAATAAGTCTGATGGGACTTATCTCCCAAAGGCTCGCCAGGCCAAAGCCAATTACGCGCAAGCCATGCGTCTTTTTCCGCAAAAGGAAAGCAATTGGAAACCGCAAATACATCTGGTTTCTGCGCTTGAAAACACAGGCCTAGACCAAGTCCAGCAAATGTTGGAAGGCTATCGTAGTAGCATGGAGCAAAATGGCTACTGGCAAAAACGGCGCAGTCAGCAAGCCCAGCAATGGATGCTTGATGCAATCCGCCAAGGATTAGAGGATCAGTTTTTTAGTCATCCCGCTATCCGCGAACGCTTAGTCGAACTACAAAAACTCGTGCTAGCGCAAAAAAGGGCACCCATTCAAGTAGCCGAAGAACTTTTACAGCTCTGGCGTGATCAATAAGAATTCATCCTTATGCATATAAAAGGCCAAATCGTTGACCTCCAGCAGGGCAAAATCTATCCTGGAGAGCTCCAGGTCCAAGCGGGCAAAATCACCCAGATACGCCCTTTAGCAACTGCTCCTGACCAATATATTTTGCCAGGTTTTGTGGATGCTCATATCCACATTGAGAGTTCCATGCTCGTGCCCTCAGAGTTTGCCAAAATCGCTATCCGACATGGTACGATAGCCACGGTTTCAGATCCCCACGAGATCGCCAATGTGCTGGGGGAAGCTGGGGTGCACTTCATGATACAAAATGGCAAAACGGTACCCCTGAAGTTTTTCTTTGGCGCTCCTTCTTGTGTGCCTGCGACCAAGTTTGAGACCGCAGGTGCAGTGATTGATAGTGCGGGTATAGATCGACTATTGCAAGAGCCAGATATATTGTATTTGGCCGAGATGATGAACTTCCCCGGCGTATTATTTAAGGATGAGGAAGTGATGGCCAAGATTGCCTTGGCACACAAATACCAAAAGCCGATTGATGGACATGCGCCTGGCCTTAGGGGCGAGCAAGTCAAAACCTATATTGAAGCTGGCATCCTTACAGATCATGAGTGTGTGAGCTATACGGAGGCGAAGGAAAAGTTGGAATTGGGCATGAAGATCATCATTAGAGAAGGCAGTGCCGCCAAAAACTATGAAGCCCTGATTCCCTTACTTAAGGAGTATCCAGATCGGATTATGTTTTGTTCGGACGATAAGCATCCTGACGATCTTCTCCTTGGTCATATCAACCAATTAGCGGCCAGGGCGATCAAAGATGGGTATGATATCTTTGAGGTTTTGCGAGCTGCTTGCGTGCATCCTGTGGAGCATTATGGGCTGGATGTGGGTTTGTTGAGAGAAGGTGATCCCGCAGATTTTGTGATTGTGGATGACCTGCCTTCTTTAGATGTCCGTCAGACTTTCATTGGGGGAGTTTCGGTTTATGCCCATGGAGAGGTCTTATTTGAGAGCCGCCTTGCGGAACGCCCAAATCACTTTAATATATCGCCCATCGATGCGACCCAACTGAGCGTTCCGCGACTGAGCGAGGAAAAAGAAAAAATAAGTCTAAATGTAATCGAAGCACTGGATGGAGAGCTGATTACCCGTAAAAAAGTCTTAGCAGCCAAAATCCAAGGTGATAAGATTGTCAGTGAT
>JBCAWW010000814.1:0-3158 GCA_038534415.1 Bacteroidota bacterium
GCATTATTCAGAGCGAGAAATAGATTAGACGCAAAATATTACGCTACTCGAATGCTTATTTCTGCAATAATTTTCTAGCCTCATTAACATTTTTTACTGGGAGTTGGCAGCTATTATCCTGGCAGACAAAAATCGTAGTTTCCTCCATAAATCGATCTTGCAAGAGGGGTACATTGCTGCTAGATTCTGCTCCGGCAAATAGTTTATTCGGGAAATACGGAAGTTCCAAGCCGAGTCGATAAGCTTTCGCCTCTGGTCCCGTGATTGCAACCTCATAATGTGGAAAAACCTGCATCAGGGCCAACTGTCCCCATTTCGCATGCCAAGAAGGGTTTTCTAGCATAGAGGCCTTCATGTTGCGCATCATCTGCTCACTTAGCTCGCGATATTCTGAACGATGTAACAAGAGGCTCAATCGATACAAGCTCATCGCCAGTGTGGCATTGGAAGAAGGGATCACATCGTCTTGGGTCTCTATCTTGCGGCGCACCAAGATTGGGTCCTCAGAAGAGGTATAAAAGAACATGCCGCTTTCGTCATCAAAGAAGAATTTTCTTACATATTCGAGATGCAAGACAGCTTGATCCAACCATTTTTCTTCAAAGTTTACTTGATAGAGCGCAATCAATCCTTCGATCAGATTGGCATAATCATCTAGAAATGCGTTGATCGTGCGCTTTCCTTCTTTATATGATCGATATAGTTGACCTTCAGCAGTAGCTAGGTTTTCGACTAAGAAATTAGCGTTACGCTCAGCCAGAGCAAGAAATTTATCGTCTCTAAATACGCGATAAGCATCCACTAAGCCTTTGAGCATCAAGCCATTCCAAGAAGTCAGGATTTTATCGTCTAGGCCTGGCCTAAGGCGTTTCTCTCGTTCTGCGAATAGCAGCGCTCGCCCTTTCTCCATTTGCTCCATAAAAGCAATCGGATCCAAATGCCAGCGCATAGCAAACTCACCTTCATCCTCTAAAGCAAATAATATGTTGTTGTCCTCCCAGTTTCCTTTGGGAGAAAGGTTATAATAATTGGCTAATGGATTGATGGCCTCTCCAAGGATCTCGGCGACTTCTTCGTAGTCCCAGACATAAAACTTACCTTCTACTCCCTCACTATCAGCATCAAGCGAAGAGTAAAAGCCCCCTTCTTCTGACATGAGTTCGCGTTCGACGAAGGCGATAGTCTGACGTACTACTCTCTCATACAAAGGATTGGGTTTTTGCAGATGTGCCTCTGCATATACGCTGATCAATTGCCCGTTGTCATAGAGCATCTTTTCAAAGTGAGGTACCTTCCAGTATGCATCCACGGAGTAGCGCGCAAAGCCGCCCCCCAATTGATCATAAATCCCCCCCAAAGCCATTTTTTCCAAGGAGATATCCAAAGCTTCTTCGAGCTTTTCGTCCAAGAGCAACTGACTACTCCGGAGCATCCATAGGTTATTGACCGGCAATGGAAACTTATTGGCCTGCACATTGCGGCCGCCCCACTCCAAGTCCTGATTATCGAGCAAGACGATCTTCATTTGCCTTACGTCCAACTTACTTACTGCGGGCGCATGAGTATCCTTTACGACCTGATCAAAATTGATCATCGCTTCCTTTAGATGGTGAGCGTAATCAATGGCCTTTTCTGGTGTCTGGGCATACAGTTCAGAAAGCTGATTGAGGACTCCCATCCAATGATCCTTGGGAAAGTAAGTCCCGCCATAAACAGGACGCCCATCAGGCAAGGCAAATGCATTTAAAGGCCATCCCCCCCTTTTGGTCATCAACATCACAGCATCCATATAGATCTTGTCGATATCCGGGCGTTCTTCCCGATCGACTTTGATACAGACAAAATGCTTGTTCATGAGTTGAGCAACCTCCTCATCTTCGAAGGATTCATGTTCCATCACATGACACCAATGACAGGCGGCATAGCCAATGCTGACCAATATCAGCTTATTTTCGTCCTTGGCTTTTTGCAGCGCTTCCTCTCCCCAAGCGTACCAGTCTACGGGATTGTTGGCATGTTGTAAGAGATAAGGGCTGCTTTCGTTTATGAGGCGATTGGGCATGGGAAATGAAGAATATGAAATCCAAAATTTCAATGGCCAATGACTTCGTTTCGTCCTCAGCCATTGAAATTTTTATTGATATTATTAAACGCTTACGTTATGCGTACGCAAGGCTTCATTGAGAGAAACCTTTTTATCAGTAGAAGGTTTGCGCTGACCAATGATCAAGGCACAACCCACTTGATAAGTACCAGCAGGAAATTCCTTAGGGATGGTCCCCGGGATCACCACCGAACGTTCCGGCACATAGCCACGATATTCTTTGGGTTCAGGTCCAGAAACATCAATGATTTTTGAAGAAGCCGTCAACACTACATTAGCACCGAGTACCGCTTCTTTGCCCACTCGTACTCCTTCCACTACGATACAGCGAGAACCGATAAAGGCATCATCTTCAATGATTACAGGAGCGGCTTGGACAGGCTCTAATACCCCACCAATACCGACACCTCCACTCAAATGGACGTTTTTACCAATCTGCGCACATGAACCAACAGTAGCCCAAGTATCAACCATGGTACCACTATCTACATAAGCACCGATATTGACGTAGGAAGGCATCATCACTACACCCGCCGCGATATGGGCACCATAACGAGCCGTTGCAGGGGGCACTACCCTTACGCCTTGGGCTTTGTAGTCAGTCTTAAGCGCCATCTTATCATGGTACTCAAATGGTGGCACTTCGATCACTTCCATGCTCTGCAATGGGAAGTTGAGGATCACCGCCTTTTTGACCCAGTCATTGACTTGCCAGCCATCAGCCGTAGGCTCCGCACAACGCAGCTCGCCACGATCCAATAGACGAATTACTTCTAAAATTGCTTCTCGGGTGGGGGTATCCTGCAGCAGGGAACGCTCTTCCCATGCTTGCTCAATAATCGCTTGCAATTGGTTCATTTTCTTGCTTGTATTTGAAGGGTCGCAAGTTAAGGCTTTCCTAACAAAAAAGAGGTCGTTCTTTGTTAAGAACGACCTCACTGATGCAAACACACAAACGAAATATCTTTATAAGTACTTAGACTGAAGTATTAAGTGGAAAGATTTTCATAGTCACCCTTGAGGGATCCTTATGACAGTTTTTCTGAGTACTTAA
>JBCAWW010000815.1:0-3153 GCA_038534415.1 Bacteroidota bacterium
ATCATTCATCTTGAGTTGCTCCATCTTGTTCATCACATCTTCTGGATTCAACTCTTCCATTTTATCCTCGAGCTCTTTTAATAAATCTTCGATTTCTGGATTATCCATTTCTTCCAAAAATTCATTAAGCTCTTCATATTTCTCGAGCGTTGGCTCTGAGATCATCTCATTGTTTTGTAATTCTTCTTTCGTTTCTTCAAAAGCCTTTTGCGTATTTTCGAGCTCCTCTATCATGGCTCGGTGTTCCTCAAGCATCTTTTGCATTTCCTTTTTATCATCAAAGGACAACTTCTTTTGCTCAAGTAAAGTCTCTTGGATCTTCTTATACTTTTCTTCGAGCTCTTTTGACTTTTCTCTCAGCGCTTCCAGTCTTTCTTTAACTTCGTCTTGCTTCTCACCGACTTCGTCATACTTCGCATCCAAAGTGGGATAAACTGCCTTGAAGGTTGCACTCGTTGAGGCCTTGGCACCTGATACACCATCGTTGTCCCAAACCTTGATATAGTACTCTAGTTCGTCTCCTTCACGTAGGCCCAAAGCCGTAAGGTCAATTTGGTAGTTGCGTGGCTGTAAGAGCGTCCTACGGTCAATTTCGAGTGGATACTCCGAGTATTCCGCGCTCACTGCAGAAGTTCCCCCCGACTTAGTGAAGCGATAATAGAGCGCCATTTTGGTAAATCCGTAGTCATCTGCCACTTCTAACTCCAAAGGCATCACCGGATCAAGGTCAACGAGGAAATCGTTGTTCGGAGAAAAAACATAAATGGAAGGATACCGGTCTTGCATCACATTGACTTTGTACTTGACGGTATCAATATTGGTAATTTGACTAGTGGATTGTAAAGAGAGGAAATAATTTAAGTCCTGCATGACTCGCTGACTGATCTCATATTCGCCCTCTTCACTGCTACTTTGGAAGGCTTTTTTGTCTCCAGCGACCAACCAAGCGTTTTCTACCTCGGTATTTGGCAATAATTCCCAACGAACTGTCGATCCTTTGACCACTTTGAAGTCTCCGACATTGTCTTCGAGCGTTTCGGAGCCCAAACCGGTGTATTTGGGGTAAGTAATATTCGCTCTGAAATTTTTAATAAACGGACGTTTCAGTACTTCAATTTTATAGCTCTCAGAACGAGCATCAGGATTGCCTACATAGAAGCTAAAGTCCTCTTTTACGTCCGAAAGGGTGTACGAAAAATTATTGGGTTGCTCTTGGTTCAGGCTATAGTCAATAAATTGAGATTCTGGATCAGATTCGTCTTTGATAAAGATGAAAAGTTCTGAAGGCAGGGCTTTGCCATCAACATTGACTTGCAAATCGTAGCTTTCGCCAGCGATCAACTGCTGAGGCACACTAGTAAGTTCAATATTGAAAGGAGCTTCAGGCAAAAACTCTGTATCATAGTTTACCAGCCTCGCAGAACTAGCACTCAACAACTCTGGATTGAAAGAGTAGGTCAGTAAAAACAAAAAGAGTGGGATCGCGAGATACCACAAATATTTTCGATTCATTTTGAGATTGACCGCCGAACTAATCTGGACCGGAGCAATGTCCTCAGCTTTTTTGTCAATCGCGGCCAAGGCCAAGGTATTTTGCTGCGACTCGCGCTTGAGTTGAAGCAAATTGACCAATTTGTCATTGATATCGGGAAAATGATCTTTCACTATGCCCGCAATCTGAAAATCAGAGATAGTACGCGACATATTGAAGAGTTTGGTCAAAGGCCAAATCACCATCCAACCCAGGACAGCGATAAAGACAGCTCCCAAACTAAACACCATGGTCGTTCGCACCGCAGCCGAAAAACCAAAAAGCCCTTCGCTCAAGAGTACCACAAAAAGCATGGAACTTACAAGCAAGGCAAGAATGAGAGAGCCACGCAAGATCTTATCCGTATAATATTTTTTACGGAAATCATGCATGCGCTGATCAAGGACACTATGAGACTGATTCATAAATCGAAAATTGCTCCTTTATGCATTCAAAGGTCGAAGATGAGTCTTCACCCACTGAAAAAAAGTTTCTTTATCTAAAGTTCCCGATGCGAGATCGAGAATGAGTTTTTCTTGTTCGTCGGTCGTGGCTGCGATTTCATAGCCATTCAACACAAACGTTATTTCCATTGCTGCATGCCCGATCCTTTTGTTGCCATCCACAAAAGGATGATTGGATACCAAAAGAAATCCTAGCATCGAAGCTTTTTCCAACAGACTCGGATATAAATCCTGCCCACCAAACGAATTTAAGGGCTGGGCCATACAGGAGTCCAATCCCCCTTCATCTCTTAGTCCATTTGAACCACCAGATTCTTGGATGAGTCGAGCATGTATTTGCAAGACCATCTCTTTGGTCGGAAAAAACATCAGGCTAACCTTTTATATAGCTCTTTGTTTTTTTCCATGACTCGCTCCATCGCGGCTTCAAATGATTGTTGGTCTGGAGATTGGAGTTCATCGGCATCAACTGGATTTAGTAAAGGTTCATTTTGAGAAATCTCAGCATGTTTGTAGATCACTTTTTCGATATAGTCCTCTACAGACAGATTGAGGCGCTTGGCCTCTGTCTTTACCCACTGGATTTTAGTGGTATCCAATTGTAATACGATTTTTTCCATACTACTCTTTCAACGAAAACCCTTGCCCAAAAGTTCGTAGCGTTCCGCGCAGCGGAAGACGAATAGGGTCCAAGCTATATAAATATCGAAACTTGTGCTCTCAACTCCAAAGGCTCAAGCCATCAAAATCCTACACCGCAACTTCAACCATGATCGGACAATGATCCGAATGCACTACCTCGGAGAGAATATCGGCCTTTTTGATCGACTCTTTTAAGGGCTCAGCCACCATATTATAATCGATCCGCCAACCTTTGTTGCGCTTGCGAGCACCCGCCCGATAACTCCACCAACTATACTTATCTGGAGTATCAGGATAGATCGCCCGAAAAGAATCCACAAAGCCAGAGTCTAAAAACTTTGTCACCCAATCGCGCTCATGCTGCAAAAAGCCAGAGCTAGTTTTGTTGCGCACTGGATCGTGAATGTCAATCGCCTGATGACAAATATTATAATCTCCACAAACGATGAGATTGGGAATCGTTTTGCGAAGCTCATTGAGATAGACGTACATCTCATCCAAAAAATCTTCTTTTAC
>JBCAWW010000816.1:0-3152 GCA_038534415.1 Bacteroidota bacterium
TTTTTGGTATTTACCCCAAGTGAGACGGGGTACTGAGTCTAACCCACTAATGTGCACCGGATGTACAAAGCTGGTAAAATGAATCCAAGGTAAGCTGCTGATAAATAAATAATCGTCGCGATGCGCCTCATCCTCTAAACTAGCTTCTCCTTTTACCAAAGCTTCTTGGGCCAGACAGTTCTCAAAAAACGCTTTCATATCCGGGACATATTGCACGTCCGTAAAGCTAAATACCTCTGCATCAGTCATCGAAGTATAGGACGGATGAACCGAATCATGCTCAACAATTTTCCCCGCACGGATACGCTGTCGAAATTCAGGAATATCATTCGCGGCCCGACAGGCGAAATACAAAATCACCCGAAAGATCGAAAGCTCATTTTCCTTCACCCAAGGCAAAAGTCGAGCGATATCAAGCATGGCCGTGATATTGAAATGCGGATAATCGAGGCCGTTGAAAAAGGCAAAATGTTTTGCGCGTTTGTAAGTAGTGGGATCAATCCATTTCATGGAACGCTTCTTTGGCAGTTTTTACGATTAAGTCCCAAGCGGCTTCGATATGCTTTTGCTCCACATGAGTTTGGCCTGCCACTAAGCGGATCGTATAGACTCCATTGAGTTTGGTATGCGTCAGATAGATTTTGCCGCCATCGTTGAGTCTCTGGACTAGGTTTTGGTTGAGTTGGGTGAGTTGAGCCTCGCTCAACGCTTCCCCTGGGCGATAGCGAAAGCACACCAAATTGAGCGGTACGGGAGCCAATAACTCAAAGTCTGGATGCGCTTCGACTTGCTTTTTGAGCCATTGGCCTAGCTGCATATGCAAGCGCAGTTTTGCTTGCAAACCTTTGACACCAAAATTGCGCAGCACAAACCACAACTTGAGGGCTCGGAAACGACGCCCCAGAGCAACGCCCCAATCACGATAATTTTTGACAATCTTGTCATTACGGGTTTTGAGGTATTCAGGCAGGATTTCAAAAGTTCGGATCAGATATTCTTCTGAGCGTACAAAGTAGGCCGTACAGTCAAAATTGGTAAACAACCATTTGTGTGGATTGAAGACAAAGCTATCCACTCCCTCAATCCCTTTGATCCAGTCCCGATATTCTGGCAAAATCAAGGCATTGCCAGCATAGGCAGCATCGACATGCAACCAGATTCCATACTCTTGACAGATTTTGGCAATGGGCGCTAGTGGATCTATAGCAGTAGAACTAGTAGTCCCCAAAGTAGCAACCACACAAAGCGGTTTTAGGCCGGCTTGTAGATCGGCTTGCAAGGTCTTTTGTAAGGCCGCAGGGTCCATCGCATAGTTCGCATCTGTTGCGACATAGACACAGTTTTCTCTACCCATACCTGCAATTTTCACCGCCTTTTCAATCGAACTATGAGTTTGTCCCGAGGCATAAACTCGATACTGTGGGTGCCTTCTCAGTCCCGTTTCATTGACTTGAAAATTACTGGCTTTCTCTCTAGCCGTGAGGATGGCGATCAGGGTCCCGTCAGAAGCAGTAGATTGGATCACACCCGAAAATTCCTCTGGCAGTCCAATCATCTCTCCGAGCCAATTCATCACCCGCTCTTCCAGTTCAGCGGCCGCCGGGGAGGTTTCCCAAATCATGCACTGAGCGCCCAAAGTTGCCGTAAGCATCTCCCCTAGCAAGGAAGCATAGGAACTATTGGCAGGGAAATAGGAGAAGAAATTGGGACTTTGCCAGTGCGTAATGCCCGGCACAATCACCTCCTGAAAATCTTTGAATATGGCGGCCATAGACTCCGCTTCTTGCGGAGCGCTAGCTGGCAACTGATTGTATATTGCACGAGCCTCCACTTGAGACTTTACCGGATATTGTTCTATCTGCTCCAAATAATCCGCCATCCAATCCACGATTTCATGGGCGTGGCGACGAAAAGCAGCAGCATCTAATGTTTGTTCGTTCACTCCTTATTGTTATTCAAGCATTACAATTGTCTCTTGCTGGGTAGGATTGGCTTGGTCCCAAGGCTGATGAGGCAAAAGGGAAGGGCAATCTTCCCCCCAAAGGACTACAATAATGCTTGCATTTACAACCAAGCTAGGCTGCGGTCGGCCTTAGCCAAAACCGCAGGTCCACCGATCTGGCTTACCCAAGCTGAGATTTCTGTTAGGGCCTCCTGCAGAGAACGCTTAGGCTCGTAATTTGTATGCGTTTTGATTGCCGTTTGATCCAGCACCATCGGTTTGGTTAAAGCCCGCACCAAAAGAGGAGAAAGTCCACCGATGTGCAAAAAGCCTAAGACTTTTACGAGGCTTTCTGGGATCTGGCGTTCCGCAAGGCGGTGACCATAAATGGCTTCTAAAATCAGACGTGATGCTTCAATCAACTGATAAGTCTCCTCATCGGCAAGATTGAAAATGTGCGTTCCGCGGAGCGGTGAATCCAAACAAGCCTCGATCGCATGGCAAAAATTATCATAATGCGTCATGGATACCGCTATTGCCATCGGTCCTGGACAATTGAAAGTTTCGCTTTTGACCATCCGCATCAGTCGTGGCATAATCATCTTGTCTCCAGCTCCATAGAGCACCCTTGGCCTCAGGATAAACACACGCTCAAAGGAGCTTGCTTTCTCGACCTCCTGCTCCGCCAGCAGCTTAGACCAGCCATAGTTTGACAACTTTTTCAGAGAAGGCTGACCAGCATCCGCTTCACTTAGAGGTTGCTCCGAAGGATAGTAAACCGAGCTAGAAGAAACTTGGATAAAGGTATTGCAGCCTACAGCGGCGGCCAGTACATTTTGGGTACCGACTACATTGGATTGATAAAAATCATCCCGACTCCCACTATCATCAGACATAGCAGCAGCATGGATGCAAATGTCTGCTTCGGGCAGTTGAAAAGGCTCTCTAATATCGGCTTTTATGTAGGTATCCGCTAAATCAAGTAGCTTCTGAGGAGGATTTTCGCTACGTCCAAGCGCAATAATCTCATGCCCAGATTTGGCAAAATATCGCAGCAAATATGCCCCTAATGAGCCCGTAGCCCCTGTAATGATAATTTTCATATTATGGTGTAATTTATAGCCGACGATCTAGAAAAAGAATTTCGAGGAGATATTCCTTCGCATTCGACATCAAAGAGAGGAAATCGGGAGAGTATATGATCCAAAAC
>JBCAWW010000817.1:0-3151 GCA_038534415.1 Bacteroidota bacterium
CTGCAATCCGAGCATGATTAGGCTCAAAGTCAGTATGCTAAGCAGTTTTTTCATAAATATACCTTTCATTACAAAAGTGGTTTACAAATTAGTTCAACGAGTTTTGCGTTTATGAACGATCGAGTTGTTGATTTATTGATCATCCGTTGAATCATTTTCCATATTTTCGGCTGCCTCTTCAGTATTATCGGCAGCTGCTTCGGTTTCATTGATGACGTCATCCTCTGTGGATTCGCTGTCTGGGTTTACGCTGGTTTCCTCTTCATCAGCAATTACTTTTGCTACGGAAGCAATTTCATCCTTGCCTTTGAGGCGGATCAGTCTCACTCCCTGAGTGTTGCGACCGAGTACGCTAATTCCCTCTATACTCATCCGGATCGTGATGCCCTTACGGGTAATGATCATCAAATCTTCTTCTCCTTCTACTGACTTTACGGCAATCAAATTACCAGTTTTGTCAGAGACGTTTATTGTTTTGACGCCCTTACCCCCCCTGTTGGTCACTCTGTATTCAGTAACTCGGGTTTGTTTACCATATCCTTTTTCGGAGACGACCAATACGTTACGGCTGTCATCAGGTACTACCACCATACCAACAACCTCATCATTTTCGTCTTGTAGGCTGATACCGCGAACACCTGCCGCAGTACGACCCATTTGACGAACTTTGTTTTCTTCAAAGCGAATGGCCATACCTGATCTTGCCCCCAGAATGATCTGAGACTCACCATTGGTTAGTTTCGCTTCTAGTAATTCATCATCCTCATTGATGGTGATCGCATTGATACCAGAGGTACGCGGACGGCTGTAAGCTTTGAGTAGGGTCTTCTTGACCTGACCTTTTTTGGTGGCCATGATGATGTAGTGAGAATTGAGGAAATCCTCATCATCTAGGTTTTCTACCGTTACATAAGCCTTTACCTTATCCTCTTTATCAATTTGAATGAGGTTTTGGATGGCTCTGCCTCGGTGCTGGCGTTCCCCTTCGGGAATCTGATACACCCGCATCCAGAAACAGCGTCCCCTTTCAGTAAAGAAGAGCACATAATTGTGGGCCTTGGTAGAGAAGATGTGTTCGACGAAGTCGTTTTCCTTCTTACCTGCCCCTCGGAGTCCTACTCCACCGCGTCCTTGTACTTGGTAGACACTGGCAGGAGTACGTTTGATATATCCGTGGTGTGTGATCGTGAGGATCATATCACGGTTAGCGATGAGGTCTTCGATACGGATTTCGCCGTCGGCGAACGTTATATCAGTGCGACGACCTTCGCCATATTTAGCTTTTACTTCGTTTAGCTCATCTTTGATGATTTGCATCCGAAGTTCTTCATCAGCTAGTACCTTCTCGTAGTACTCGATCTTTTCCATCAAATCGTTGTACTGCTGCTGAATTTTTTCGCGTTCCAGTCCGGTAAGACGCTGGAGACGCATATCTAGGATCGCTTTGGCTTGGATTTCGCTAAGCTCAAAGCGTTCCATCAAGCCTTCGCGCGCTACATCGGCCGTTTGCGAGGCACGGATCAAGGCAATTACCTCGTCTAGGTGATCCAGGGCGATGAGCAAGCCTTCTAGGATATGAGCCCGCTTACGTGCTTCGGCTAATTCATACTCCGTACGTCGCACGACGATCTCGTGGCGGTGTTCTACGTAGTAGGTAATCATCTCCTTCAGATCCAACAAACGCGGACGGCCTTTGACCAAGGCTACGTTGTTGATGGAGAAGGAAGACTGAAGCGGAGTAAGCTGATAGAGGCGATTGAGGACGACCTTGGCCATCGCATCGCGTTTGACATCAACTACAATCCGCAGACCATCACGGTCAGATTCATCACGCACATCAGAGATGCCTTCCAGCTTTTTCTCTCCGACGAGGATACTGATTTTTTGGATGGTTGTGGCTTTGTTGACCTGATAAGGGATCTCAGTAATGATAATCTGCTCCCTTTCCTTTTTGTCAACTTCAATATCGGCTTTGGCGCGAATGACTACGCGGCCTTTACCGGTATGATAAGCCGAATTGATCCCCTCGACGCCATAAATGGTGCCTCCTGTTGGGAAATCAGGCCCTTTGATATACTTAGCAATCTCCGAAATCTCAATTTCAGGATTGTCAATGTAGGCGATGATACCTTCAACGGTCTCCACCAGATTATGGGGGGGCATATTGGTTGCCATACCTACGGCGATACCACTGGCTCCATTGACCAAAAGGTTAGGAATCCTTGCGGGTAAAACGGTAGGTTCGGTGAGGGAGTCGTCAAAATTGAGGCGAAAGTCGACGGTGTTTTTTTCTAGGTCGACCAACATTTCCTCTGCGATCTTTTGGAGACGGGCCTCGGTATAACGCATGGCAGCGGGATTATCACCGTCAATTGAACCAAAGTTACCCTGACCATCCACTAAGGGGTATCGCAATGACCATTCTTGGGCCATCCGTACCATCGTGTCATAAACGGCGCTATCACCATGTGGGTGAAACTTGCCTAATACTTCACCTACGATACGAGCTGATTTTTTATAGGGACGATTGCTTGCAAGGCCCAATTCAGACATACCATACAACACACGACGGTGAACGGGTTTGAGACCATCTCGTACATCTGGTAAGGCTCGCGATACAATTACCGACATGGAATAGTCGATATATGCATTGCGCATTTCCTCCTCTATCCCCCTGTTAATTATTCTTTCTCCTTCTGCCATAGATCCGATAAAAAAACAATATAATAGTAGCCCAGAAAGGCTTTTGCAAATTAGTCAAATCTTTGCGGCTTTGAAAGTATTTTGCCCTTTGTATAAGGGCTTTTTGGCTGTTTGTAAGATAGTTTTTGCTGGTTTTGGGGTATCGGGTCGCACAATGATTATTTCTGTTAGATGCTTTGGGCTACATTTTGCGAAAGCGGAGCTTAAGTCTTTGCTAATCAGCTAAGGAAGGGCTGAGCCGCTTGCTTGATATTGTAGGCGAAATCTCGCTGCGCTTAGGTAATAAATAGACAAAACAAACGTTCAATTTATTGAGATGAACTACTGCGCCCGATGTAACAATTTTGGGCTTCGATAGGAGAATTACATGTTAGTTGGGCTCCCTTTGAGTTTTTTTTAAGGTGGGCGGGACCGATATATTTGTTGCAGAAACAATGACTCATTTCAA
>JBCAWW010000818.1:0-3147 GCA_038534415.1 Bacteroidota bacterium
CGGGTTTGAGGCTTTTTTCGTCAAAAAAGAGGTAGTCGTCTTGGCCATCAAATTGGAGGCAGCGGCCTAGATTGGGCGTCAAAGTAACTTTGACATCCGGCGCTGGGACATTGTTACGGGTTTTGATATTGCCGGTGATGCGTCCGTTGGGATTGAGAAAACCGACGGATTCACGCATACGGCTATCGCCAAAGGAGTTAGTCGTTACTACGGAGTAGGTATAAAACTCACCCGGAAACACATTGTAATCGAGATAGGTAGTCTGAGCCAAAGGCAAGGTCGTGAGCAAACGCCCATTGCGATAGACTTTGGTGAGACTGTTGGAGACAAGCGGACCAGATTGGTCATCGACCACCTCCCAGCGGAGTTCGACATGGTCTATATGTTCACCCTCTGAGGCTTGTAGCCAAGGCGCTTGCGGTTGGAGGAGATAATGTCCCCAAAAGCCATGTTGGAGGGATTGCCCTTGGGCAAAGCTCCCTGATCTACCCGTAGTGGGTTGACCGACGGAAACTTGGGCGCTGTTGTCGTCATTGATGGTGACATCTTGGATGGCGCCATTGATGGTAAAGTTGGAGATCGAGTAATTTTTCTCCGTTTGGCAATCGTTCTGCGCAGCAAGGCTCGAAACCCCCAGCCACAGAAAGAGGAGCAAGGCCCTAATTGGCCAATATGATTTGCACCACATATGGTATTGGATTTTGAGACTTAGCGATTGAGAGAGGCGCGGGTATTTTGGTTGAGGAGCTGGTCCACTTTGCTTTCAAGGGCTTCGAGGCGAGCCAGGCGAGCTTTTAGTTCTGCGTTTTCGATTTGTAGGCTTTCTACCTGCTCGATCAGGGCTTGAGTAGCGCTAATATTGAGCATCGAAAGGGCGTCGTAGTCAACGGTATGAAAGTCATCGATCCATTTGCCATAGACAAAGATGGCTTCAGGTTTGCTCTCCATTTCGACCACGAAGGTATTTTCGTCAATGATCTCTAGGATCTCTACTTGATTATAGGCTTCGCTGTTGGTATAGAGGTCTATTTTATCGTCTTCGCCGAACGCATGGGCTTTTTCCGTACGGATAGTGAGTTGTCCGTCCCGGAACGCTAAGTCGGTAGTACGCTCATATACGTTGGGGATGGCCTTTGGAATGTAGTCGATTGCCTGAGGAAAGACTTCTGCCACTTGCTGGGCGATCACTTTTTTGTGGTCTTTGCGGCTTACGCTCGCATCTATGTAGCGGTAATCAGTGATCTCAATCTGTTTGATCGTGGCTAAGTCCTGATTGCTATCTGAGCGTTGAAGGATATTTTTGAATCGAATATCTGAAAAACTAGGACTGTTGGCTGCGAGAAAACCATTGTTGGACATCACATAGCCTTCGACATAAACAGCGGCTCTAAAAGTTTGGTGATTGACTGCATTGACGTGTTGCCAAGTATATCGGTCCATATCATGGGAGGTAAACGCTTCTGGATTAAAAAGGCTTCTGACATGTAGTGGGGCTAAGGGATTTGCTGTTCCGATCCCTACCCGACCGAGATCGGTGATAGTCATGAGGTTCCAGTTTTCATCTGGATTGTAAAAGTGAAACTTCCAGCCGGTGCCGTCTCCAAACATCAAATAGCCAGCGTTAGGAGAGCTCAGGGGAGAGGATAAACTAAAGCCTCTGAAAACCAAGGCATCATTGTCGGTGATGGACATAACAAGCTTGTCGCTATTGTCGCGAAAGTCAATGTGGTTCGTATAGCTTATATCCTGCTTGAAGAAAGCGTCATTGATATTGCCTGATGCTTCCTCGACATAAATACGATCATAATTTATCCTTGCCCCAATACTGAGGTTTTGGCCAATGGATACATCATCCGCAAAACTGGCGCTATCTGTTACTGTCAAGCCTTGGTTGACACTCAAATCGCCACTGAGGCTCAGGTCGCCATTGTCTTGTAAATCCATGAGAGAAGTACCGGCAAGGGTCGTGAAATCCAACTTTTGCCCTGTGCCATCCCCAAAGCGGATAAAACCAGCGGTGTTGCCACTGGCGGGATCGATGCCTACTCCACTGCCCACATTGAAAGCTTGCTGCGGATTGGTATTGGCGACACCGACTTTGTTGTTGGTATTGATGGTCAGTGCCTGAACGTTGCCGTTGCGAAGATGAAATTTGCCGCCATCGTTGAGGAGGTCCCACTGCGTAGCTTGAGTGGCATTGCGCAGACTAAGTGAAGCCTGATCGGCATGCGTGCTTTCAAAAGAGGCGATGGCCGCTTGATTGCTGACTACGTGTAGTTTGTGAGTGGGCGCGTCGATCCCGATGCCTAGTTCTCCCTGCTGATCGATCACCCCGTGTTGGGTGTCCGCGATGATAAATTGGATTTCACCGCTGGTGGTAGTATCGTCATCTGCGATGATCCTAGCATGGACCCTACTGGTTACGGTATTGGCTGAGCCTGCTTCGGCTGAGTTGAGGCGGGTGCTATCAGGAAAGATGATCTCTCCATTGTTGAGTCTGATGCTCCCTTGCCCTAAGACCAAATGGTCCTCTCTAATTTGGACGTTGCCATCAGAGGGAAAAATATTTTGCGTGCCATTGACGGACATGGCCGAAGGAAAGGTACTCAATTGGATACGAGGGCTCATTTCGGCAAATCCAGCTACCGTAACGCCTACATAGGTAGAGTCGTCAAAGGCAACTCCGTTGAACGCTTGGATCGAGCCCAAGGGCGCGTTGAATACGCCATGTTTGACGGACAAAGAGGGGTGCTGCTCTGTCCAGACGGCAGTACCGCCACTGGGAACAGTGTAGATTTTGAAGGTCACCGAATACTCACCATCTGCCACGGCTTTTCCACTAGGGTCGCGCAATACGCCCTGGATGGAGATGGTTTGTGCAATCGTGCTAAAACTGAGCAGGCAAAAAAAGGCTGATAGCCAAAAAGCTTTCATTTAGTCTGATAGGTTAAGGATGAATCGGCACCTACAGACCAGATACTTTGCGCTAGGAATACAAAGTGTGCATATCAAAAGTAGAGCGGATAAATGGCAATTGGGAGTGTATTTTGAAGGATAAATAACACCTAAGTTTAAATTAAACAGCCGGATGAATTATTTGATTTGTGTTTGATTAGGGGTTTGAGGTAGGGTGAAGGCCTTAAAAAT
>JBCAWW010000819.1:0-3147 GCA_038534415.1 Bacteroidota bacterium
TGTTTGTTAGCGTGCTTCTTACCGCTTGTCAGCATCAAACAGAGCCATTTGACGGTCCAGGTCTTATTGACCGCTTTGGCGAATTTCAATTAAAAACAGGCATTGAAGCCAGTAGAAACACGGTAGACTTTAGTGCGGACGAACGTGTACATTTCACCGCAGAGTTTAGCAAGAATATCGAATGGGTTGTACGGATCACCGGAAAAGAAAGTGGTGCTGTTAAACTGATTGAAGGATTTGATAGAGAGTTAAACCAGGATAATGCAGCTTGGAATGGTACTACATCTGATCTCCCGCTCTTTCGGGAAGAAGATTGCTTAGTAGAATTGATTATCCCAGAGGAGGATTCGCTTACTTCGAGCGTAGAAATCAGCGTAACCGGGGCCCGGGTTTATGAAGGCAGTCTGATTACCGATTTCGAAGAAGAATTTAATCCCAATGACTTCTTTTTTGGCAACTTTGAGTTTGAGTTATCTGGTGCCACCGGACGAACCAACTCAATACCAGCTGGCCAAGGGGAGTATTGTTACTTCTTTGAAGGGACGGACAATGTAGTTGCAAACTTCTTTGTCGGTTTGGTTCAAATTTTCCCATCGACAAATGGTGAGACCTACTTTAGCATGCCAACCACCATCCCAGAAGAATCTCATTTCAATTTCTTCCTCTATGGCGATGGCACTCCTCATACCATTGCTGTAATTCAGTTTTTCACAGATACCAATGGTGATGGTAGCTTTACTGATGGCGTGGATCAAAGTTTTCAGCTAGAGGGTGATTTCCCATTGAGTCATGTGGGTTGGAAGGCCTTTAGCCACACTATGGCTGATGTAGGGATCTCAGAAACCCAATTGAGTCAATTGGTAGCTGTTCAAGTCCTACTCATCTCAAATATGAATGCGCAGCCAAATCCGCCTACGCCGGTTCGATTTGGCCTTGACTACCTTACATTCACCCAAGATCAACCCTTATCTCTATAGCCATGTTTAACGCAAAAACGAATCGTTCTGCGAAGCTGGCCATATTAATAGTCCTAATCGGCTTAGCCGGCTGTATCCAACTACGTCCCATCAGTCTTTATGACGGGAAAGAAGCCGCTCCTGTGATGCAGAAGCCGGAGGCGATTGCAAAAATCGTTGATCCCATTTTATATCAAGACGATACCCTAAATGTTTGGGGCATCCTAACTGATAGCTGTAAAAACTTCCAGCTCGTTGAAGATGTGAAGTATAGCGGCACTGCTGGCTTAAAACTGAAGTGGGAGCGACAAGGATGCGAATGGATCGGCTTTGGTATGGGTTGGGATGATTATTCTGGCAAAGACCTCCAGCCATTGATGGAATATGCTGCTTTCCAGATGCATGTCCGAACTCCAAAAGGCAAGTCCTTTGGATTACCCTTTGTACTCACCTTAGAGGATTACAGTGGCGAAATGTCCTTTTGCTATACTGCCAACAAATACTTTGAGCGCACGACTATTGACGAAGAATGGCAGAAGGTAACGGTACCGCTAAAGGACTTTGACGACGAAGGGGTAGGTTTCGACTATGGGAACATCAAACAGTTGCAAATTGAAATGCAGCAAGCTGGTGAAGTATATCTCGATGAGATCAAACTGGTATTTTATGAAGAGGTAGCAGAAGAACCTTGGTTAGCAGAGGATGTCCTACCGGACCCAAAAGAGCTGCCCATCAAAATGTTTGAGGATGACTTTATCAACCAAGATGGTTGGGGTCTTATAGATTCTGATTGCCAGAAGGTGCAAGTTTCTAGTGCAGAAGCTTTCGCTGGAGGTAAGTCTATCCACGCTAGCTGGGATTATACTGGTGAAAAATGCAGTCTCCCATTTTTTGGGGTAAGCTGGGCAAAATGGCAAGCAGTTGATGTCCGTCCCATTGTAGAATCTGCAAAGTTGAGCTTTTACATCAAGTCAGACCAGTTAGATGAGCTTTCTTTTCAGGTTTACCTAGAGGATTTCAACCGCAGCACCAGTGCCGTCATTTGGGATCCAGCCTGGGCCAAAGCCGCTAAAAATGGATGGTATAAAGTAGAAATCCCGATGATAGATTTCTTTGGGGTAAGATCCGTCAGCGAGATCAAAGGTTCTAATGCTTCAGATGGCTCAGGTTCTGCCGGTGGTCCTCGCAATTTAGAGCCAAGCATCATTAAGACAATAGCCTTTAGACTTGAAGGCAAAGGAGAGATGTTTATCGATCAATTGCGCTGGGAATAAGCAAGCCTGTTTTCTTAAGTTTATTTAAGCCTTTCATCATGAAAAACTTAAAATCAATATTATTCATCTTAGTACTGGGGTTTGCTCTTGCCTGCCAGCCCGACAAAGTATTGGATCCTGGACCCTGTGATTTCCCTGCGGAATTGGAGTCCTACACCATGGTTTGGAGTGAGGAGTTTGAAGCTCCTGAAATCGATCTCAATACTTGGACTTTTGAGATTGGCGATGGTTGTGATCGCAACATCTGTGGTTGGGGAAATAATGAGTTGGAATACTATACAGACCGCGACGACAATGCTTTTATCAGAGAAGGTTCATTGGTGATCCAAGCCAAGGAAGAACGTTTCCAAGGTTATGATTATACCTCTGCCCGTATGGTTACCAAAAACAAGGCAGACTTTCGCTATGGACGGATTGATATCCGAGCAAAGTTGCCAAAAGGTCAAGGCATTTGGCCAGCAATCTGGATGTTATCTACTGACGATAGTTTTGGAGGTTGGCCGCGTAGTGGCGAAATTGACATTATGGAGCTAATTGGTAATAAGCCTAATGAAGTTTTGGGTACTGTTCATTACGGTCATGATTTCTGGAGGTATAAGTCGGCATATTATCAGCTCGAACAAGGAGATTTCTCGCTAGATTATCATACCTTCAGCCTACTGTGGAGAGAAGATTGTCTGCGTTTTATGGTTGATGATCAACTATATGGTGATCCGATCTCTCCCTCCACGACTCTGCCTACGGGCTATCCTTTTAACGAAAAGTTTCATATGATACTCAATATAGCCGTCGGCGGAAACCTGCCGGGTAATCCCGATGGTAGCACTGTCTTTCCTCAGGAAATGGAGGTGGACTATATAAGAGTTTATCAAGAAAATTAATTTTTACTACGGCTAGGTCTTCAAATTAAGGCCTAG
>JBCAWW010000820.1:0-3143 GCA_038534415.1 Bacteroidota bacterium
CGACGAAGCTATACTCAAAACCACCCAAAGAGAGCTTAGCTACTATTAGGAAAAATCGTCCCCTCATCGGGAAAAATGCCCCCTTGACACCAAGCATAAATGCCTTAGTTTTGAATCAATCAAAACTAATTTCATGGCAGATAGCTTACAATCCATATTAGATGCCCGCAAGGCACAATGGGCCAAAAAAGCCCCCGATAGCACTAAAAAAGTGTATGACGAAGGCATAGCCGATGTCGTCAAACAAGGTGTACTCGCCAAGGCAAAGCAATTGGGCGATCAAGCGCCTGACTTTAGCCTCAGCAATGCGACGGGCCAAAGCGTTCGGCTAGCCGCTCTCCTCCAAGAAGGCCCTGTGATCCTCACTTGGTATCGGGGCGGATGGTGTCCTTATTGCAATCTTACTTTGCGTCGGCTGCAAGATGAATTGCCTCGCTTCCAAGCCGCCGGTGCCAAGCTTATTGCCCTCACCCCAGAGCTGCCTGACAAATCACTTAGCACCCAAGAAAAGCACGAACTGAGCTTTGAAGTGCTTAGCGATCTTCACAATGAGGTCGCAAAAGCATATGGGGTGGTCTTTAGTCTCACCCCAGAAGTAGCTGAGATGTACCAAAATGCCTTTGACCTACACGGCTATAACGGAGACCAAAGCAATGAACTCCCCTTGGCAGCAACCTATGTGATCGACCGTGCCGGAACGATTCGCTATGCCTTTTTGGACGCAGAATACCGCCACCGTGCTGAGCCAGATGACATCATTCAAGTCTTAGAACAACTATAAACAGGGTTCAAAACCAAACAAAAAAGGATGCTCCTAAGTCTACATTAGGTGCATCCTTTTCGAGTTTATATCCAAAATTACGCTGCTATTTCTGAGGCAGATTGGCAGCAGATTGAGCCTTGCCTGGAGGAGATAAGCGTTCCGCGCGGCGGTAGTATCCTCAAAGAGGGGGAAGTTTGTCGGCACCTCTACTTTTTGGGGGAAGGTTTGCTACGGTTTTTTGTTTGGAAAGAGGGCAGGGATGTAAATAAATATTTTACGGTAGCGCCCTATTGCTTCACCTCACAGCGTTCTTTCAATATGCAGAGCCCTGCGCGAGAAAATATTGAGGCCTTGGAGGTCAGCCAGCTTTGGCGCATGAGCAAAGAGGATTCGGAGCGACTGTTACAGCTGCCAGCCTGGAGTGAGTTTGTTCGTAAGCTGGTGCAAGAGGTACAGTTTTATACCGATCAAATCCTCGAAAACATGCAAAACGAAACAGCCGAAAACCGCTATCGCAAGATGCTCGCGGAGGCCGATCCTCTTTTACAGCGCGTACCCATCAAACATATCGCTTCCTACCTGGGTATCGCCCCCCAATCTCTCAGCCGGATCCGTAAAAAAGTCCTCGCCTCGGCGCGAAAGTAACATAGGTGCAGTGGCTTTACGGAGCAATTGGCGTGCTTTGAGTATCAAAAATCAGATACTCATGTACCATTTCATTTTTATTTTTTTAGCCTTCTTTCCGCTGGCGCTACTCGCGCAACAAGGCCCCCAATCTGACAAACATTTTTGGCATACAGTCTCGACCGATGCCGCTAAAGAAGCCGTTTGGCAAGTCTGGACGGAGGTCGAAAACTGGCAGGACTGGGATAGTGGTTTACAGTCGGCTAGTCTCGACGGAGCGTTCACCGCAGGTGCAAAAGGCACAATCCTCAGCCTCGAAGGTCGAAAATCTCGCTTTAAAGTAGTCGAATATGTCGAAGGGCAATCCTATACTTTCAAAACCAATTTGCCGCTGGGAGCTTTATATGTAAGGCGTAGTTTCAGTGAGCAGGAGGGCCAGTTGCGCTTTACCCATGAAGTATGGTTTCAAGGACTGAGCGCGGGCCTTTTTGCCAAGATGTTTGGTCCGAAGTTTAGAGCAGTACTGCCCGAAGTCATGCAGGCAGTAAACCAAATAGCAGTAAACAAATGAGTCCTATCAAAATCGTTTATCTCGCCAATATCATCGTCGCCGGTTGGATCAGTATCACGAGTTTGTTTTTTCCGGCTATCGCCGAACGCACAGTCTTTGCTAATGCTTTTGCGTATTCGGAAGCCATACGGCTAGTCGGGGCCTTGTGGGGCGCGATATTCATCCTCTCGATCTTGGGTTTGTTCTGGCCGCAGCAGATGAGCTTGGTGCTGCTTTTTCAGCTGATCTACAAAGGTTCTTGGCTACTATTTGCGGCTTTGCCTGCGATGATCCAAAGCAATCCCTACCCCAAGGGGATGGCCCTATTTTTTGTGGTTTGGGTGCTGATCTTGCCATTTGTGATTCCCTGGTCGCAAATCTTTAGCTAGCGGGTCAATATCCTTAAATTGAGGATCTAAAGATTTTCAATTATGACGATCAGCAATCAAGAAGAATTACGGGAGCTTTACGGCTGGCCCAAAGGTAGAGCCAAAGACAAAGTATTGCCGCAATTGGAGGCGCATGCCAAAAATTTCCTGGCTCACGCTCCTTTTTTTGTCCTCAGCACCTACGACAAAAACGGTAAAGCAGATGCATCGCCTCGAGGTGGCAAGCCCGGCTTTGTCAAAGTATTGGATGACAAAAGCCTCCTTATCCCCGATTCCAAAGGCAATAATCGCGTAGATAGCTTGGTCAATATTGTCGAGACGGGCAAGATCGGCTGCCTCTTTTTGATTCCGGGCATAGACGAAACCCTGCGGATCAATGGCCAGGCGAGCATCAGCGCTGACCCAAGGCATATCGAGCTCTTTCCCGATGAGCAAAACCCTCCTAAGACTTGTATCAAACTGGCGATAGAGGAAGTTTTCCTGCATTGCGCTAAGGCTTTGATGCGCTCTGATCTGTGGGGAGCAAGCAATCGTGTCGAGCGACCGGGCTTCCCGACCATGGGGCGTATGCTCAATGAGCAATTGGGCACCCATAACCCAATCGAAACCCAAGAGGAAATGGTCAAGCGTTATCAGGGTGATTTGTAGCAGAAAAGCTTAATCGGAGCTTGCAACTATTGCGTTGGCTTAGGCTTAAACAATACATTGAGCAGCATGCCGGAGAGGATCAACAAAATACCGCCAAAAGCAAGCGGCGTATAAGATTCTTCAAACCAAAAGAAACCCACCAATATGGAGTTGGTGTACTCCTTATTGG
>JBCAWW010000821.1:0-3142 GCA_038534415.1 Bacteroidota bacterium
TCCTGCTATTTTTACGGCTGCAGCCGAACGCTCCTCTCGCCTCAATTTTGTGGCTTTAAGGCCCACCCAAGTAGCCGAAGTCAAGGACCAAGCGTTATATGACAATGTAGTTTTTGTATTACTCTCCGAGAACGATTTCCCTACTTATGACTGGCGCAAGAGTCTGTACCAGCTAAGTGAGGCCGGTATTATGCAACCTAGCGTTCTCAGAATGAGCCTAGGCAAAAGCTTTTCATACTACAATGACGATGCCTACCCTGAGTATGTACAAATCTCAGAAGACGCAAAAACCCAATTAGCCCTCGCCTCAAATGGCAGTACCCTATTGGTAGATGGACAATCTGATGGTTTATGGGTAGATGATGTAGACGCATGCCGCCTCAGAACCGCATTTGGTATGTTGCAGCTTTCCCGTTTGCGTATCACCAAGACCGAGTATATTTCCTGTCCCTCCTGCGGCCGAACGCTTTTCGATCTACAAGAGACTACCGCGCGTATCCGTAAGCGCACCGAACACCTCAAAGGTGTCAAGATTGGCATCATGGGATGTATTGTCAATGGCCCTGGTGAGATGGCAGATGCAGATTATGGCTATGTCGGTGTTGGACCCGATAAAATTGCCCTTTACCGTGGTCAGGAAGTGGTCGAAAGAGGCGTTAGAACGGCAGAAGCCGTAGACAAACTCATCGACCTAATCCGTTCTGATGATAAGTGGGTCGAACCAGAACCTACTGTCGCTTAGTAAAGCCTTCATGTTACGTTTGAGCCTGCGTGGGAACTAATTGACAAAGTTTCCACACAATCCCATCGTATCTATCATGAAATATTTGCTCCCCCTATTTTCACTCCTCATTCTTATTTTCGGATTCCAGTCTTCGGCGCATGCGCAAAGCAAACAACCCCCTAAGCGCCTCATGCTTCACCAAGAAAACCGCAACGCGATCAAGGATCAATACATCGTCGTATTGACTGAGGAAGCCTTCCAACCGATTCACAAGACGGCAGATTTCAAACGTCGCAAAACTCGCGAAGCTCGCCTCAAGGCACTCAAAAATCACCAGCGCATATTTGGTCCAGTAGTCCGCGAGATCTTGCAAAAGGCAGATATCCCAGAAAACAGACTGATCAAATCCTTTGCGGGCATGAATAGCGGCTTCGTAGCAAAACTGACCCAAGGACAAATCCAAAAACTACTCAACAACAAGACTATCTGGTGGATTGAGCAAGACATCCTTATCCGCTATCCCATCAAACCCGGCATCATCAAACCCTTTGACACTCAAGAAACAGATTGGGGAGTTGCTGCAGTCGGTAGTGGCAATGGTACTGAGAAATGCGCCTTTGTGCTAGATACAGGGGTGGATTTGGACCACGAAGACTTGAATGTAAATCGTACGCTTTCAGCCTCTTTTGTAAGTACTGAGCCTTCGGCAAACGATCGTCATGGGCATGGTACTCATTGTGCAGGTATTATTGGTGCCAAGGACAATAATAAAGGGGTAAAAGGAGTAGCCGCGGGCGCTACGATCGTCTCGGTTAAGGTGCTAGACAAAAACGGCGATGGTACTTTTAGCGATTGTGCGATTGGGGTTCTTTATGCCGCCGCAGTAGGGCTTCCCGGCGATGTTATCAATATGAGCTTAAGTGGCTCTGGTTATTATTTCACCTTGGACTGGAACCTAAAGTATATCGTTCAACCTTCAGGGCTTTTTACAGCAATTGCTGCAGGCAATAAAGACAATCACGCCAAGGACTATATGCCCGCCCGTGTCAACGGCAGCAAAATATACACAATCTCGAATCACGACAGCAACAACAATATCGCCGCTTCCTCCAACTACGGCAATGGCCCAGTTGATTATGCTGCTCCGGGTCAAAGCATCCTCTCTTGCGACCTAAATAATACCTATAGCACTCGCAGTGGTACTTCTATGGCAGCACCGCATGTCGCGGGTATCCTCCTGCTCAATAATGGAGTCATCCGCAGCCGCGGCAAAGTCAACACCGACAAGGATAGTAACAAAGACACGATGGCATCGCTTAATTAGAGTCCAAGAATATATAATTTCAGGAATCTACTCTCGAATAATCTTTTGGGAGTAGATTCCTCCATTTTCTGGTTTGAACTGGAACAAATACATACCCTTGGGCAATGAGCTTATATCGATTTCAATTTGTCTTGGGTTTGTATCTACTGTTTGCTCAAGAACTATTCGACCAGATACATCAAATATACTTAATTGTCCCGAGAGGCCTTTTTCTCCAGCAGACTTGAGCCAAAATCTTCCTTGATTAGGATTGGGAGAAATGTAGTAGCCCCGCCCTTGAAGATCTTCTACATTGGTCAATAGGCCTACTTGATCACGGGCTTGCACCTGGTAGACTTCCTTGGTATTGATATTTTGTAGGAAGGCAAAAGCAATCAGACTATCAGTATCGAAGCCATCAGGGCGCCAGAAGAATTGAAAAGTCTCGCTTTCTCCCATTTGCCAAGCTTGCTGATAATATGTACCAGCCGCACTCGGCAAAAACTTAATAAGCTCATGGTAGACGGTTTGTCCACTATTCGTGGAACGCTCCTTCGAGGCAATGCCCACCATAAGGACAATTTCTTCAGAAGACAGACTGTCTAAAGCAGAAAAGCTACCATGAATCTTCCAGCGACCATCAGTCTGAGGACTGATGCGCAGACTGATCGAGAAGGTAGGATCGTTAAGGCTAGTACGGGCAATGAGCGCATTATCTAGGAGATTAAGACTGCCTAGGTACTGATTGCCATGCAAGATGCTTTGCTGAGGCTGATTTAGCCCATAAAATAATGCCCTGGCATTGGGATCAGCCTGATTTCGTAGATTGATCTCGTCAGGGCTAGGAAAAGGCGTATGATATTGTAAAATGAAGAGTTCTGCTTTCTGAGGAAAAAGGTCCTGATTTAGCAAATTGTTGTCGTTTGAAAAGCCGCTACTGCCTTCATTGACAAAATGCTCGAGGAGTTGGATTTGTTGCCTTTCGCCTATGAAGAAATTATCGATTCCTATGCCTTCAAGCTGGGGATTGGGCAGGTCTGAGGCAAAAGAAATCCAACTCCTCGAGCATTTTGTCAATGAAGGCAGTAGCGGCTTTTCAAACGACAACAATTTGC
>JBCAWW010000822.1:0-3142 GCA_038534415.1 Bacteroidota bacterium
ACCTACGCCCTCTCCGCAGGCTACTACGACGCCTTTTACCTAAAAGCACAAAAGGTCAGAACGCTGATTAAGCAGGACTTTGAAGCAGCTTTCAAAGAGGTAGATGTGCTGGTGAGCCCAACGGCACCTTCAACCGCATTCAAAGCAGGCGACATGGAAGATCCCCTTGGCTTGTATCTGCTAGACCTTATGACCATTCCGGTCAACATGGCTGGCTTACCCGGCATAAGTGTGCCCTGTGGATTTGATACCCAGGGCATGCCAATTGGCTTGCAGATTATCAGTAATGTGCTGCGCGAAGATTTGCTGTTTGAAGTCGCCCATGCCTACGAGCAGTCCACGGACTGGCATAAGCATAAGCCAACGCTTTGATTCGGATATTTAGAACGGGTAAACGATACCGACAAAGTCTAAACAGTAGGAGAAATATTTAGAGTAAAGGGGTTCAAAGTAGTCATTTTTTCTAACGCGTTAACGGTACGCTGATGAATTTTTCTCCGGCCGACGAAGTGCTCACTGCGGTTGAGGTGTGGTCTAAACCATCAGACTTTCGATTGGCAGGCGTTCGATTTGGATTAACGAAAGCTGATTGGTGAGGTGGGAATGCTGTGAGCAAACCGCTTAATATCATCAAGCCACATGAATTCGCCTTTGGAAAGCTTCGAACCAGCTCAACCCTTTGAGACTGTTGGCAACACCACACCAAGTCGTGCCTTGGCGAGAAGGCACAGGCGCTTTGGCAAATTGACGGTCAGGCTAAAAATTACCCTTGGATATATTATTGCGGTTGGCATTCCGGCCATCGGTGCTTTGACCGGACTTGCCATTGGCAATCAGCATCAGTCGCAGGCGCTGCAAACGCTGACAACGGCGTATCAAGAGCAACATCAGCTTAATAATTTACAGACGACTATTTTACAAAATCGGCTTGCAAAAGAGTTAGGTCCGTTTGTAGAAGATCCGATTGCGTTTGAGCAGGCCGTAGATCAGTTTTTGGTTCGCCTGGACGAGATTCAACGTCTATCAACAGAGCTAGAAGTGGCCAAAACTCGTTCGGTGATTTCATTTAGACCTCAACTAAGGTCTTATCAACAAACCCTGAGTAATTTCTCTCAGGCGATCGCATCACTGCTAGAAAACACCTCATCTGGCCAAGCCGCCAGCGATCGCCGAGAGCAAGAGCTTTTAGCCCTCGCAAAAGGCGAAGAATTTGCGGAATTCATTCAATTCTCAGAGTATGTCACCGTTACCATGGCGGCAATTGATCAGGAGATCTTGGCAGCTCAAGACGGGCTGCGTCAGGCCGAAAGATTTCGTATGCAAATTATTCTGGGCAGTTTAGTGATTGCCGTCGTCGCGGCTAACCTGCTCGCATTGCTAACGGGCCTAGCCATTGCTCGTCCACTAGAAAAGCTGACTGACATAGCGCTACAGGTAACTCGTGATGCCAACACCCAGGTAAGCGCCGCCATTGTGTCAAACGATGAGATCGGCACTTTGGCGGATGCACTCAATCGGCTTATTCAATGGGTTAATACCTACACAAAAGATCTTAAACAAGCTCAACTGCGGCTGATTCAGTCGGAAAAAATGTCGAGCATGGGTCAGCTGGTCGCTGGCATCGCTCACGAAATTAACAACCCCGTTAATTTTATTCATGCCAATATCAAACCGATCAATAGATACACCCAAGATTTGCTGGATATTATTCAGGCTTATCAAACGCACTATCCCCATCCACCCGGCCCTCTGCAAGAGATGGTCGATGATGCAGACGTTGAGTTCCTTCAGGAGGATTTGCCGAAACTCCTAGACTCCATGAGGGTAGGCAGTACTCGAATTCGGGAGATTGTTCTATCGCTGCGAAATTTCTCTCGTTTAGACGAGGCAGCTAGGAAGGCGGTGGATCTTCACGAAGGCATTGACAACACTTTACTGGTACTAAAGCATCGCCTAGAACAATCATCAGAATGCACAGCCATAGAGCTGGTCAAATCCTATGGCGAGCTGCCGTTAGTGACCTGCTATCCAGGGCAGCTTAATCAGGCTGTTATGAACATACTGGGAAATGCGATTGATGCATTGGAAATGGCTGCTAAACAATCAGCGCTGACAGATGAAAAGAACCGTTTGCAGCGATCGCACCCTTACAAAATTTGGATTACGACTGAGCGGGTTGGTGATGATCGAATAAGAATTGCGATCGCCGATAATGGTATTGGGATGTCTGAGGAGGTGCGATCGCTCATATTCGATCCCTTCTTTACCACCAAACCCATTGGCAGCGGCACCGGACTAGGCCTATCTATTAGCTACCAAATCATTACAGAACTGCACCAGGGTTCATTAGAGTGTGAATCAAGCCTGCAAAAAGGCACAACATTTCTTATCACCATTCCTGCTCAATAATCAGTCAGCTCAACAGCCTTCTACATCGCATTCAGTGGCTAATTTGCTCCCTAAGCAGCTAAAGATCCCTCAGTTTTTGGGTGCGCCTTGCCAAAAAAATATAGCAAAACACCTCTGGCTAAAGCACCTCTGGCTTTTGTACTTCGCTCAGGGTCGGCTCGCCTTCAATGGCAGTTAGTCCACTCGGCCAGCTCAATCTATTCAGCCTAAATCTATTCGGCGCTTTTCATCAGAACAATACCGACTCGATCAATATGTGCCCTGATCGGCTCATCTTTCTCTAGACGGTCGTAGTCTACGATGTCAAAAAAATAAGGTAGGGGTCGTTCCTCATTTAAGTTTGATGACAATCGTAGAACGGTATCGTACGTTATCCCTTTGCCCTTAATCGCTAAGTCTACGTCAGCACCTTTTTGATGAGTGCCTTTTGCACGCGAGCCAAAAAGGATTACTTCGTCAATCTCTGGCAAGGCGGCTGCGGCTGCCCGAATATGATGCAGATCAAATGGGATTAAACCATGACCATTGCTCTTTCGATTTTTGTCAGTTGGACTCATTTTCCGCTTTAATTTTCTTTTCTTTAAGGACTTCGTACAGCGCCTCAATTAAAAAGTAGTAGTTTTCTCTAATGCGTTTTTCGACGGTTTGAGCAACGTCTTCTCTATAGGTGTGCGCTGTTAAATTGCGATCCTCAAGCGCCTTCATCCTGGACGAAGGACATGATTGGATGAAG
>JBCAWW010000823.1:0-3139 GCA_038534415.1 Bacteroidota bacterium
ATCTATATAATCGATCAGTTCAAAGTTGAAACTGTTTTGTAAGTAAGCGCCATACTGACCACTTTGACGAATCTCCCAGCCCGTAGCAATATCACCCACTTTGATAAAAGAGTGATCGGTCTCTGAGACAAATTTAAACGTTCCCCGACCAGGGTGATAATGATTGACAACCGTGGCAATGCTCTCCGCACCCTCTTGACTCAAGGCTTCAATGTCTGCTTCTCCATACATCGCCAGCACCCGAGACTCGGTTTCTTTCCAAGCTTGAGTGATGTTGCGACGATTGATATCTGCCCAAAAACTGTAATGGCGATTGATATAGATATCGCCCGCCTGATATTCTAGATGCCGCTCTAGCAAGGCTTTATATGCGGGATTTTGAGCAAGTAGCGCTGGAGATTTCCCTTCGTGATAAAGACTATACATGACAGGTTTTAGGTCCAATATATCTTGCTCGATCTGAGCGTAGTCCTGCCCAAATACTGCGGATTGATCCCGAATCATATCTACGATATAATCTTCCCAATTTTTGAGCACCACCCCATAGACAATCACATTGGCAGGTTTATACTCCCTCGCTAGCAAGGGAGCCGTCAACCCACCGAGCGAATGCCCAAAGATGCTGATCTGGCTATTGTCCACAAAGTCGTATTGGAGCAGATGTTCATAGCCCTTACGAAAACCATTGAGCTCTACTTCAAAATCAATTTCCATACAATTGGGGGTGCCTTCACTATCCCCCATACCGGGTTTTTCGATGCGAAATACAACATAGCCTTTTCCGACCAAACCATCGACCATCTTTTTATAAGGATGGATTGGATTGAGTAGTTCTACGGTCTGACAAGGATAGCCTTGGATAAAATAAATAGCTGGGAAGGGGCCTTTTCCATCAGGTTTGCTTATATAAGCACGCAGATAGCCTCCTTCAAAAGCCACTTCATCATAGCGAACTTCCCCTTGGGCCGCTTGTTCTAAGGGGCGACCAAGCATTTTGCCGCTGAGTTTTTTGACTTTTCCGTCCCGGAACGCTTCTACCTCTACTTCATCACCTGCTCGTAATCCTTGTAGAGCAGCAAACAAAGCCGCATTGTTAGGAGTCGCTTTTGTGTTTAGGCTGAGCATAATGTCCTTAGGCTGTATACCGATATTGGCAGCGGTGCTATTGGGAAAGACTTGCATCACCAAAACGCCCTGCTTGCCTTCTAAGCCAATCGCTTTGGCTGACACTGGATCTAACTCTTGGGGCTGGATCCCCAGCATCCCTTGACGGCGTAGGTTTTGCCCCACAACCGTTGCGACCATTAGGATTACTAGGCCCCAAATGCTTAGGATTCGTTTCATCTTTGATTAAGTATTTTTGTGTTTATGAGTGCCTTCTTTTTTCCCAACCGCTTCGCGGAACGATGAGAAGCGTTCTGCGAAGCAGGCAAAAAGGCCCACTCCCCAATTTTGAACATTGGGAGTTTGAATTTGAAAGTTCGCGCATTCAGCGCAGCTATGCTTGGTAGGATTCTGCCAAAAATCTAGGCCAGCACTTCTTTGATGACATGCCCATGCACATCCGTCAAACGAAAATCGCGGCCTTGGAAAGGATAGGTCATACGCTCATGATCCATGCCCAGCAAATGTAAAATCGTCGCTTGCAGATCGTGCACATGTGTCGCGCCAGAGATGGGATCATAGCCTAGTTCATCCGTTTCGCCATGTGAAACACCGCTTTTGATGCCCGCGCCGGCCAACCAGATCGTAAAAGCATCGCGATGATGGTCCCGACCTGCAAAAGGCAACTTCGCGCCCGCCCGATTTTCTTGCATGGGAGTACGCCCAAATTCTCCCCCCCATACCACTAGGGTATCTTCTAGCAAACCACGCTGTTTGAGGTCGGCCAATAATGCCGCGATCGGCTGATCAATTTGGCGGCATTTATCTTTAAAGCCTTCATTGAGCCCTCCGGCAGCACTGGTGCCATGCGTATCCCAGCCCCAGTCATAGAGCTGCACAAAGCGTACCCCTTGCTCCACCAAGCGACGCGCGAGGAGACAATTGTTGGCAAAAGAGGTTTGGCCCGGCTCCGTACCATACATCTGATGCACATAGTCTGGCTCCTTGCTGATATCCATGACCTCAGGCACTGAAGTCTGCATCTGGAAGGCCATCTCATATTGCGCAATACGCGAGAGAATCTCTGGTGATCCCATCTCAGCATAAGCGGCTTCGTTGAGTTCATTGATAGCGTCGATGGTCTTGCGCTTCATCTTACGATCCATGAAGGAAGGATCAGACAAATACAAGACCGGATCGCCCTGCGAACGACACTGCACCCCCTGATATACAGAAGGCAAAAATCCGTTGCCCCAGAGACTTTTGCCTCCACTGGGCGTATTGCCACCAGAAACCAATACGATGAAGCCCGGAAGATTATCATTTTCGGTTCCTAAACCATATGCTACCCAAGAACCCATGCCAGGACGGCCAAGGCGCGGACTACCCGTATGCAACAAAAGTTGGGCAGGAGCGTGGTTAAATTCATCTGTTTGCATGGCCTTGAGAAAGGCTACCTCATCCACCGATTGCTGGAAATAAGGCATATTATCAGACACCCAAGCGCCGGATGCTCCATATTGGGCAAACTTAGCCTGAGGACCCAGCATTTCGGGTACGCCTTGGATAAAAGCAAAGCGTTTTCCTTCTAATAGCGAATCAGGGCAGAGCTTACCATCTAGCTTTTGCAAAGCGGGTTTATAATCAAATAGCTCCAGTTGGGAGGGAGCCCCAGCCATATGCAAAAAAATCACCCTCTTGGCTTTAGGCGCATAATGTGAAGCCGAAGCAGCCATTGGGTTTTTGTTGAGGAGGCTGGCCGTAGACTCCTCTGGCCCACAGCCCAGCAAAGAGCCTAGCGCCAAGGCGCCAGCGCCTCCCAAGGCTTTTTTGATAAAAGTACGCCGCGTCTGTTGACGCAATTGTCGGTAGTAGAGTTCTTCTCGGAGGTTCATGGCTAACTTTTCATTACAAAGGCGTCCATATTGAGGAGGGCATTGGCCACTATGGTTAGGGCTGTTTGTTCGATCTCTTGGGGATCCTTGAGCGCTTGGCGCTCTTGGGCATCGGTCAAAGCTTCTTGGTACAGTTTTTC
>JBCAWW010000824.1:0-3138 GCA_038534415.1 Bacteroidota bacterium
ATCTGCATCGGCGATCATTCTGATTCCATCATCTAGATAGAATAAAGCTTCGGGGAAATCTGGGTGGGTAAAAATCTTGGTCTGAAAAGGGCCTTTGGGGAGAGTATTAGAAATCCAGTTTCTCGCACCATCCTCGATATGGTAGCGATATAAAGAATTTTTTTGTGCAGAGGTATAGACGATATCATCATCTTCTGGATGAAAAGCCGCATCAAAGCCATCTCCCCAACTTACATAATCGTATTGACCATCAGTTTCTCTCAGCCAACTACCGTTATGCCATAGTCCTATTGCGAGCCTCCCACTAGCTTCATGGTATTTTACCTCTACTGCTTGTAAGGTAGTAAGTCCCAGGGAGAGAGGTCGTGTTTCTGACCCTATATCGACAGAACTGGCAAAATGAAAGTATTGATCTAATGCAGATTTTTGGATGGCGTAAAGGCCCCCATCATCATAGACAAATATTTCATCTTTATGAGGTAAGCTGCCCTGAAAATCCCCGTGGGCACAGACCACCGTCTCAAACTGAGGCGTACTGGTGTGAGCCTCCTCGATGATCGCCATGCGAAGCTGGACAGAACCACAGAGAATCAATTCTTTGCCATCTGAATATGGGTATATCTCCAGGGTTCGAGCATGGGCTTGATTATTGCCATCAGCCATAAACGAGGGTAGTGCTATCGGATTCCAATTGATTCCTCCGTCTCTAGATCGGTGCATGATCATGGAATCACTTGTGCGCGCAAAATGGTAGATTATTTTGGGATTTGAAGGAGAATAAGCGATCTCTCCGCCCACTGGAGGGAATCCAGTTTGGAAAATATTTGCACTCCCATCTGGTCTCAATGAGCGAATATAATCTCCATGATGAATCAATAGACCTTCTCCAGGAATAATCTCCAGATCTCCAAACAAATTGAGATAGATTTCATTATCCAATGGATCAAACTGGACGATAGTGTACTGACTGTCCTCATATTTATATACCTCTCCAGCTGTTGTTAGATAGTGTATTGCGGGGTTTTGTGGGTCGATCTTGAGGGTCAATACAAAATCAAAGGTACTGGCTGGTACTCCATCAATCGTCCCAACCCATTCCACTAGGCCATGGTCTGAAGTCTTATCCCATACTAGTAAGCCTAGCCCTAAACCGCAGAAATAGAAGAGGTCTGGATTATCCTGGCTTTGTACTACCCAATTCAATCTAAGACCAGGCCAATCACTGTCGATGGGAGTCCAGGAGTTTCCCGCATCCTCGCTTAGCCATGCACCACTCGTCTCCGTCGCGATGACAAAACGCTGATCATCCTCACTGTCTACAACAAACTCCTTGATCATGCCAGAGACACATATTTCACCCCTAATATTTCTACATATGGTGCTGCTTGTATTGGGACCTAACTCCTCGATATTTTCGAGGGGCGAGAGCTCATTAGTGAGATTCATCTTGAGCGCCTTCCTTGTCTGCGCTAGCTCGCGAACCGTCTCCAGTGGCATAGTTCGAATTGCCTCCTGTGCATTGGCTGATGTTGGCGGCTCAGCCTGAGTTTGCTGCTTGTTGTTTGGATTATGGCCACAGCCAAATAGGAGGAAATTGATCCCAAGGACAAAAAGAGTTATTCGAAGCATGATTGTGTGTTTATCATTCCTTTCAAGAAAAATCGGTACTTCCTTTCTGGAATTATTGCCTCAAACTATCTCTAATTTGTCGTTTTGGGAAATATTTAGTCCAATTTTATATAAAGATTTTGCTATAAGTAGCAGATTGGAATTTCTTTTTTCTTTCCGGCTTCGCCGAACGTTACTAGCGTTCGGCGAAGCCGGAACCACATGCAGCATAATCTAAAAAGTCCTCGTCTCTTGAGAAATCTAAATCTAAGCAACATGAAACAACAGACTATGATTGGCTTTGGCCTGAGTTTATTGCTCGGTCTGAGTCTCGCTTCATGCAGTAGTATCAATCCTTTTGATCGAGCCCCACAATGGGAACTCCTGCAGGTACCAGAAGCAGGAACCGTTTACGATATTGCTGGCGAACTATCCGAAAATCTGGTAGTAGGTGGACTCGGCAGTATCTTTTTGACCCAAGACCAAGGAGAAACTTGGCAGGTCGTCAAAGAAGATTTTACCATTCGTCGCTTTGAGATGAGAGGTGATAGCTTATTTGCCTTTTCCATAGGAGAGGGCACCTTTTACTCGCTTGATATGGGACTGAATTGGGTAGAGAGTGAGGAAGCTTTGGTCGATGAGTTTGTTTTTGAAGTCAATCTCTCCAATGGGCAGACATATAGGATTGTTCCAGACATTACGTTCCCTAAGCAGCCCGATACGGTAGAGCGCAGTCGAGACGGTGAGGAATGGGAAGATGTTTTTCCGTTTCAGCGCTATATCTACTCCATTTATGCAGACGACCAAGATCGGGTTTATATCGGTACGAATGGTTGGGTTTGGGACGAAGAGAGCAACGGTTTTTCAGTAGCAAATGGTAGGTTAGATGGTTTGGTCTATTATGTGAAATAAATACTGCAATCAAAATAGGAAGCCCGCTATAATTAGTGGGCTTTTTGGTATTTAGAGAGATTGTTGACACTCGCTTGATCAAGCAAGGCCTCCCATTAAAAAGAGTCATTAAAGAAAATTCATGCATAAACTTTACTTTTCAATTGTTCTTTTTGTGGGGATTGGCTGTGCGGGGGTAAGCGAGAAATCAAGCTTTGATATTCACCTAGAATACGAAGGCAATTATGAATAGGTAGACGGCAGTACACTTGATATCGTCGCTTCAGCCTTAGATACGACGCTCTATGCCATGGTGGATGGCATCAAATACCCCCTCAAATATCTCGGTAAGGATAGCTTCGCCAATATTCAAAATATCCCGATTGTCTTTGGGAGAAATGCCTCAAGAGCGCTCATCCACAGGCTATCCACATCTTATCCACAAATTGCCGGAAGTAGCCAGTTAGCGCCACTGGTTCCAGCTTTTTTCATAATAGCTGACGAGTGATTGATTGGAAAGTCGATTGACCTCGACTGAGCGTTCGGCCATGTCGCCGTCAAAACGAAATAAAGTAGGCAAAATCTCAGGCGTCAGATAGCGGAAAGTAAAACTATCAGGACGAGCAAATAATCGCGTAT
>JBCAWW010000825.1:0-3132 GCA_038534415.1 Bacteroidota bacterium
GATTTGTTTTCTCAGCCTGAGCACCCTTTTTATTGCCTGTAAAAATGATACTGAGGGCAAAACCGATCCTGTCGATCCTCCCGAAGAAAAAGCGCTTACGATGGCGGATGTCGCCGGAGAATGGGTTTCTTCTGGCATCAAAGTAGAAGTTATCAGTCTCAATGGCGCCGAAGGAGATACCATCATCGAAGCTACCGAAGATACCTATCCAGATGTACTCGGGATCAAAGCCAATTTCTCCATTTTGAATGCAGATGGGACCTACGAAGATGTTTATATATTGCCCAACGACAGCATAGAAAAAGGCAATGGTACCTGGGCGCTGGGCGATGGCACTATCACTTTTACTCAGGTAGTACCTAACGACAGAGTCCATACTTACCAAATGATGATCGACGAAGAAGGCAATATGCAAGTCAATGGCAAAGTAGATTTTGACTCCGATGGCGAGCAAGATGATAACTTTTCCGGTACTAGCTATAAGCGTCAGTAGCGATACCTTATGCAGCGAGAGATTCCGCCATTCTTGCATCAGCTATTTGTCCAGTTTGGAACGATAACGGAGTCTGATCTCGCTTTACTTAGCCCCCTTTTGCAAACCCAAGTTTTGCCAAAGGGGGCTCACTTTTTATCGCTAGGTCAGACCTGTGACAAAATTGGTTTATTGACTTCGGGGATTCTTAGGGCTTATTACCCCCTCGGGGAACGCGAAGTCACCTCCTACTTCAACTTCCTGCCCCGCAATCCTATAGTAGCAGGCTTTACCTCCCTCCTCACTCAAAAACCCTCCACCGAAGCCTTGCAAGCCCTAGAAGATTGTGAGCTCCTCTACATCAGCTATTCACAACTCCAACACCTTTATCAATCCAGCCAAAACTTCGAGCGCCTTGGCCGGATCATGATGGAGCAAAACTATATCGCCTCCGTCAAACGTATCCAATCTTACCAAACGCAATCAGCCGCCGACCGCTACCAACACCTGCTCTCCAAATACCCCAATCTACTCAATCGCATCCCCCACCACTACGTCGCCTCCTACCTTGGCATCACGCCCGAATCTCTCAGTCGGATCCGCCATCAAAAGTAAATCTTATCATACATCAATGCAGCTGTCAAATGGGCATTCTAGCTTTATGATAAATCTAGTTTTTGCCCATGAAAGCGTCTTTTCCCCTTGGCTTGATCATCATCTTGATGCTGGCATATGCCTGCTCCTTTGCAGACCGCTATCTGCTCAATCTTTTGGTGGAGCCCATCCAAACTCAATACGGTTTTAGCGATCTACAAATGAGTTGGCTGCTTGGGCCTGCCTTTGGTTTGTTTTATGCTTTAGTGGGCTTGCCGATTGGCCTTGCTGCTGACAAATTTCATCGCGGCAAATTGATTTCGATCGGAGTGATGCTCTGGAGTATCATGACCATGCTTACGGGTCTGGCCCACAGTTTTGTTCAGTTCTTTATTTGTCGGATGGGGGTCGGAATAGGCGAAGCAAGTTTGTCTCCTGCGGCTTATTCTCTGCTCGCAGAACGCGTCTCTCCCCAGCGCCTGAGCAGCGCGATTGCCATCTACTCTTTAGGGATTTATATCGGCGCGGCTTTGGCCTATGGCTTAGGAGGCGAGCTACTCAACTACTATCAAAATGCCCCCAACTGGGAAATAGGTAGTCTGAGCATCCCTCCCTGGCAACTACTCTTTGTCGGGTTTGGTCTGCCGGGAGTTTTTTTAAGCATTATCGCCTACTTCGCAATTCGCGAATTAAGAACAAGCAATAACAAGAGTCTATCTTTCAACGGATTAAGTCACAAAAAACAATGGCAATCACTCAGCAAGCATTTTTATCTTTTATGCCTCAGCTTTTCATTTTTCTATATCGCCATTTATGCTGGTGGTGCCTGGCTACCGACTTTTTTGATGCGCGTTCATGAGCTACCGACCCAAACCGTAGGTTGGCTGACGAGTGTTGGCTTACTGATTTTTCCGAGTATTGGATTGCTAGTGGGAGGTGGAGTCGCAGACCGAATGAGCAAGCGAAATCCTCTGCGTGGCAAGGTGAAATTTTGTCTTTATGTATTCCTGTTTTTTGTCCCTAGCGCTGCCGCTTTTGGCTTGATCAAAGACACAAGTTTGAGTCTTTGGGCGCTGCTTCCCTATGCCCTATTGCTTAGTGCTACGGTCGGAGTCGGTGCTGCCATCGTGCAGCATATCAGCCAAGCCGACAAACGCGCTTTTGCTAGCGCGCTTTTTCTCTTTGCCCAAAATTGTTTAGGCCTTAGCTTAGGGCCTACGGCCGTAGCATTTTGTACCGACTATCTGTTTGCAGACCCGATGGCTTTGGGATACTCATTGAGTATTGTGGGAGCGACTAGCAGCCTACTTGCCACTGGCTGTATGTATTGGCTTTGGCGCAGGATTAATGCTGACCAAAAAGTCGCATCGTATAGTCCAGCAACTCCAGGCCGCCGTACTTCCCATGGCCAGGAATCACCAAAATAGCTTTGGGGAATTTTCCTTTGACCTTCAAGATAGTTGCCGACCATTCCTCGACATTCGCGTCCTTCAAATTGCCCTTACCGGCGCCGACTGACTTGACCATACAACCCCCAAAAAGTACTTTTTCACTAGGCAAATAGGCGACCATATTATCCACGGTATGCGCCTCTCCCGGATAGTAAAACTTGATCTTTTCCCCTTTAAATTCGATGCTACTTCTCTTCTTTACCCCTACTCGGGGAACGCTTACCTCATCAGCCTTAGCCAACTCTATCGTCTTTTCCATCGCATAAGAGGGAATGTCCTTTTCATGTAGTAACCGCAGACCTCCCAAACAATCAGCATGAAAATGATTGACAACTATGCCCTTGATCGTCCAACCGGCTTCCTGCTCAATCCAATCTATCAAGATCTGGGTCAAATCTTCGGTCATCGGCGTATCAAATAGCATACACTCTCCATCAATCACATAAACCATCCCATTGGAATAAATGCGCCCATAAGATTCAAGCGTCATATATGAGCGATGCACCCAGACTCGCTCCGAGAGTTTTACCATCTCTATGTCCTTGTGGACAGTTACAATCGAATCCGATTGAGCCCTCAATGAGCTCAGGCCTAGCAATAGGCTTAAACTTAGTA
>JBCAWW010000826.1:0-3131 GCA_038534415.1 Bacteroidota bacterium
ATCCAGCACTAAACCCTGAAGCACTTTTATAGCCTAGGTCTAAACCTGCTGTCAAAGACCCTTTGGAGGTTTTTGTCGCGCTGAAACTAGGGGCAAGCCCAAACTCAAAGCCCATGCCTCGGTAATTATTCCAATTAACCCCAAGAGAAGGACCTAGCCTAAGGTCCAAACCATCTACTTTTTTGATTTTATTGGCAAGCTTATCCAAACTTTTGCCAAAAATTTCCCAATTGAGACTACCAGAAACCCCTACCGTAGTATTGGGCCTCATATTGAACTCACGGATGATCTCATCACCCTTAAAGTCATCGGGCGTTACCATCACATTGTGGTTCAAGGATCCGACTCCAAGACTCCAATTGTAGCCTACCATAGTGGCCTCGGTATCCATGCCACCAGAAGCATTATAGTTCAAGCTGATAGGAAAACCGCCCACATCCATCACATTGATGTTGTAGCCAAAGGCCCCTGAAAAGGGATCGACCATCTGAGAAATATTGGGCTGAGAAAAATTGTTGACGCTTGGCAAAGTCGGCCCACTCGTCAGCGCATAGGCCGAGGTAGGAAATATGACCTGAAAACCATGTGCCACGACCATATAGGCTACGAATATTCGTAGCAGAAATCGGTTGCGATATATTTTGAGTAATGACATGATTGCTAGGATTGTAAATTGAGGGCTGGTAAGTGAGAAAGACGGCTTAAATCAAAGCGAAATCGCACAGGACCCATTCCAAAAAAATGATCGTCCAAAATGAGGATTGCATCCTCTCCCATATTTTCTGGGCGAGGAAAACTGAGCAGAAAATGTGCCTCGGGACTTAGATCGAAGGTTCGTTCGAAATGATATAAATTAGGTCGGAGGGTATCGTTCCCGTGAAGGAGATACAGATAATCTTCCATCTCAAAGGATAGATAAGCAAGTCGCTGCTGATACTCTTCTAGGCTACCTAGATTATATTTAAGGAAAGAAAGTTCTCCTTCTTGTGAAGCCATAGTAAAATGAATATCAAGGCTTTCCTCTAGCTCCTGCTCCATCTCATTTAGGTGATGAGCGTTCAGCGAAGCTTTATGTAACTGGATAGCCTGATAAGGGATCGGCATAAGCTGAGCACCTAAGGCATACTCCCCTATCTCACGTTGATTGTTGAAACCATTGGCAGGGTTTTCGATCCACTGCTTAAACTCTTTTGGTGCGAGCATAGTCGGTTGACAAGCAGTCATGCACCAAGCCACAATTATGCTAATGATCAATAAGTTGCGAGACATAATCAGAGTTTATTTTGATATTTTTGATTGACAAATGCAATTACTTCTTCGGTCAGATCATGCTTTTCATCTGCTCCCATTAGATTACCAGACCCATTGGCACCGAAGAGGTAGGTAACTCCTTCAGCCTCACAATATTCTTGTAGATATTGGTTGAGTTGAGTCCATATTTGCTCAGTGTATTGATCACTTTGCACAGCATTATCTTCACCAAACTGCTCCTTCTTGATTGTCAGTTCTCTTCTGATCGTTTCTAATGAATCTAAGGGAGCCCTCCTTGATTGCATCGCCTGCATCCGAAAACTCAGATTCTCAATAATTGTCTGGCGAGCTTGACGAGTATTGTCTAGTTTGCCTTCTAGCTCCTGAGTCATTTGAAATTCGGCAAATACTCTTGCCGTTTGAATATGCGCTACCTGACTATCTTGGCGGCTTCCGATGGCCCAACCTAGCATGCCCCCCACTAAAAGAATGAGCATAGCGATTCCAGTCCAGCGCATTGTGCTGGCATTAACATGATTATGTACTTTCATTTTATTGTGCTGTTATGTGCTGTGTGCTATTTTTTAATTGCGTATAAATATTGAAATCTGACTTCTCCCATTTTCCCCTTTTGGTTGTGTACTTCGAGATAGTATATATCCCCTTCCCTGAAGCCACTACCCGGTGGTAGATGGGCGACATAAAGATTACGGCCGATGTGTTCGAGTCGGTCAGCTTTCAGAGAACGCTTATTCCCTTCCACATCACGAATCACAATCCGTGGCTGCAGCTCTGCATAAGGATGATCGAAACGGAAACCTACATAACCTCTGGCCGGATAGAAGCCACCATTATGATCAATATTGAGGGCTACATAATCGTAATCAGGCTTCTCGTCCTCCCCTTCTGCGGGAGATTCGAATACAAAACTCCAAACTTCGCTCCGCCCCATAAAACGTTCATTGTCATAAGCTTTTATCTGCCATGCATAACGCTTCTTTGTTTCAAATTGACGATCACTGAGTGCCCAAGGCAATAAGTTTTGAGTCAAGCCCTTGCGTTCAAAAAAGGCTAAACCAGACTGAATGGCCACCTCAGGAGTTTGATAAGGCAATACCTCCACAATGCGTATCCGGTAGGCGACTTGCTGTCCAGGTATCAAGGGTCCGGGAGGCGTCCAACTAAAGACGGGCAAAAGAGTCCGGACTTCTTCGCCATCAAAAGGATAAACCAAATGAGGTGGGAAAGATGCAACCTCTGGCATACTTTCACATGATTGCGCCAAGAGCTCCCGATACTTTAGCGAAATCACCTCCACACAGATCGCATTCCCTTCTGGATTTTCTAGTCCGATCGTATTGGATGGACCGAGGAGTTCCCGCAGGGGAAATAGATTGGCACCCTGTCTCAATGTCAAAGGAACGGACTCTATTACTTGAGTACTATTTTTTCCTTTTCTCGTACGGAAGTTGACCACTCTCTTTTTAGGCTGGAATGATTTTGTCTCGGCACAACTTGACGAGATCGTAGATTTTGTTTGGACTTATCGTTGTATTGACCCTACAAATACAAATAAAAGATTTGGCATTCGACCGACTGATTATACAGTAAAACCATCATCAGGTAGGATAGCAAAAATTGATAATTCTAGTGGTGCCTCAATTACCGATTGTGGTACTAGTTGTGATCCTAATAATTGCTATTTGACAGTTACAGGTTGGACCAATGTACCAGGACATCCTATGTATTAAAATATTCTAACAATCATGACTAAATATATATTGTTTGGATTTGCGATGATCTTCGGAGGCTTTGTTATGGCCCAAGATCCACTCTTAAGTTTACAATGGATTCCCTCAGGCGTCATGCCGCAATTGATG
>JBCAWW010000827.1:0-3130 GCA_038534415.1 Bacteroidota bacterium
TCTGGAAAAAATAACGCAAAAAGTATAAAAAAATATCATCAGCTAGATGGTGAAATGGCTGTGGAGGTAATAAAGCCTACTGAAAAGGGAAAGTTGCAGTTTGTGTGCGATCCTGAGCCTAGTTTGATTCAGTATTACTTTGCGGTAGGAGGTGAAGCTCAGCTCTCTTTTATGGGGGGGCGTTACCGCAGGGAACTAGCAGCCAACTACTCCCTTCTGATTTATCAGCCAAATCAAAAGCTTGGCTTTGAGCTTGAGCTGGAAGAAAATACTCAGCTAGTTTGCTTGTTTATCAATGTGCAGCGATTGCATCGGCTGTTTACCCATGATCTTGGGGCACTTCCCTTTTTAGAAAGTGAGCAAATCAATCAGAAGTTCTACGAAGAACGCTTGATCCCTAATAATCTGGGTATGGTCTTGAGTCAATTGCTAAATGATGCCCATATCCCCAGCAATGAGAACTTATATTTTCAGGCCAAAGCTTTAGAAATTCTTAGCTTTTACTTCCATCAAACAGAGGAAGAGGATGGAGACCGCTGCCCATTTTTGCTCGACGAAAACAAAGTCAGTAAGATCCGAATGGCTAAGCAAATCATCCAAGATCGGATGCTAAATCCACCTCCCCTCAAAAGCTTAGCCAAGGAAATCGGGCTGAATGAATACCAACTAAAGGTGGGCTTCAAGAATATCTACGGCAAGTCCGTTTACCAGCATTTGGGTGAGTATAAGATGCTCGTGGCTCGCAAATTACTAGACCAACAAAACTTTAGAGTGAATGAAGTAAGTGATAAAGTGGGCTATAGTAATCCTAGTCATTTTATAGTCGCTTTTAAACGTCAATTTGGAGTGACTCCCAAAAAATATCTCATGTCTCTTCGCTAATCGCAAAAAATACACTGCTTTCAATATGTCAATCAATCAGGCAAAAAAAGGAATCCTTTTAGTCAATTTAGGGTCGCCCAACTCTTACGAAGTAAAAGATGTAAAGCCCTATCTCAACGAGTTTTTGATGGATGAGCGGGTGATCGACCTGCCGCTTTGGCTCCGCAAATTTTTGGTGCAGGGCATTATCCTCAATACTAGGCCCCCAAAATCAGCCAAGGCTTATAAAAAGATCTGGTGGGACGAAGGTTCTCCGCTGATTGTAATCAGTAAAAGGGTGCAAGCAAAACTGGCGGAGGAACTGCCAATGCCTGTGGGCTTGGGGATGCGCTATGGCAATCCTTCTATCAAAGAGGGATTTGAAGAGCTATTGGCTTTAGCTCCTAAACTAGAGGAGGTATTGCTGATTCCGCTATACCCCCACTACGCCATGTCCTCTTATGAAACCGTCGTAGTAAAGGCTGAAGAAGTGAAGCAGGAACACTTTCCTCATCTCAAAATGGACGTATTGCCTCCCTTCTACCAGGAAGAAAACTACATTTCTGTATTAGGCGATTCGATCAAGCCTCATTTACCGGAAGGATACGATCATCTCCTCTTTAGTTATCATGGCGTTCCCGAACGCCATATCAAGAAGGGGGATGTAACGAAAAAACATTGTCTGAAATCGGGAGATTGCTGCGATCAAAGTTGTCCGGAAGCTCAGGCTGTATGCTATCGTCACCAAGTGATCAAAACCTCCAAATTAGTTGCTAAATACCTCCAAATCCCTGAAGATAAATACACCGTTGCTTTTCAAAGCCGCCTTGGCCCAGATCCATGGCTAAAGCCCTATACCGCCAAGACGCTCGAAGAATTACCTGAAGCAGGTATCAAAAATCTAGCGGTTGTTTGTCCTGCTTTTGTTTCTGATTGCTTGGAAACCATAGAGGAAATCGGAATGGAAGGGCAAGAATCCTTTTTGGAGTCCGGAGGCGAAGCATTTAAGATGATCCCCTGTCTCAATGACCAAGATCCTTGGATAGACCTTTTGGCAGATTACATCCGCACTTGGGCTGAACAAGAAAAGGTGCATGCCTGAAATCAATACTGAATACTTGGTCTTAGGGGCTGGCATAAGCGGATTGACAGCTGCTTTTAGGCTCGTGAAGGCGGGTAAAGAAGTTGCCTTATTGGAGCGGAATGCTAGGGTAGGGGGGGCGATTTATAGCTTGAGGCAAGAGGGTTTTATATTTGAAAAAGGAGCTAATTCGATGGCCTCACATGAGGCAGTTATCGCTTTGGCGAAAGAATTGGCAATAGATGACGCACTCATTGATGCCTCCTTGCATGCTCCTAAACGTTTCATCGCCAGAGATCAAAAGATACATGAAGTAGCACCTAGCTTGAAATTTCTCTTTAGTTCCAAGCTGTTAAGTACTCGTGCTAAGCTTAGATTGATCAAGGAGCCCTTTGTCAAGTCCCAATCTCCTCCCGGAGAGACTGTGGCAGAGTTTTTTGTGAGAAGACTGGGGCGTGAAAACTATGAATACCTTCTCAATCCAGTCATTGGTGGGATTTATGCCGGGCAGCCTGAAAGCCTAGAGATGCAGTCTGTTTTCCCTCAGTTGATTCAATGGGAGGCAGAACATGGCTCACTTTTTCAAGGCATAAAAGCGCAGCAAAAGGCCGGACAAAAACGCAGGATTGTAAGCTTTCAGAATGGGATGGATTTCCTGCCGAGGGCCTTGGCTGAGTACTTGGGAAAAGAAGTCCTCTTGGAAAGAAAGGTCCTGAATATCGAAAAAGACAATCGAGGCTATATCGTGAGCTGTGAAGCTAAGGGCCAAATTGAAACTTATCGTTGTCGCTTCCTCATTTCATCCCTCCCTGCTCACCAAGGAGATGTTTTTGCCCAGCTTAATCCTAGACTAAGCCAACTGCTACTAGAGATTCCCTATGTGCCAATGGGGATCGTGCACCTCGCTTTTGAGGCCCAACAATTGACGCATTTGCCACAGGGCTTTGGTTTTTTGTTGCCTGAACGTGAAAGCAAAGACCTACTTGGAGTTATTTGGAATAGCTCTGTATTTCCGACTCATTTCCCTTCAGAGCAAAAGGTTTTTACGCTTTTTGTCGGCGGCAGCCGAACGCTTCTCCATAGTAAGCAACAGCTAGACGAAATGATTCCAGAAGTACTGGCAAAATTTCGTGCTTATCTAGGAATAGAGGCTCAAGCTAGCCATCTATCCTCTTTTTTCTGGCCTCA
>JBCAWW010000828.1:0-3129 GCA_038534415.1 Bacteroidota bacterium
TTCATGGAATACACCTTGGATCAGCCCATCAGCAATTGGGCCTTAGAAGATCGTCCGCGAGAAAAACTACTGCAAAGAGGTATAGGCGCACTGACAGACGCCGAGCTTGTTGCCATCATTATTGGTTCTGGCAGTCGGGAGTTATCAGCATTGGGCCTCGCCCAACACATCCTCCAACAAAGCGGTGGCCTTGCCGCACTAGCTCGCTCACAGGTTCGCGAGCTCACCCAAATCAAGGGGATAGGACCCGCCAAAGCCATCAGTATCGTTACGGCCTTTGAATTGGGACGCCGCAAATCTCAACCCCAAGCCAAAAAGTTTCGCATTAGCGGCTCTAACTCCGCCGCTCAATACCTAATGCCGATTTTAGAAGACCAAAGTCAGGAGGTTTTTTATGTGCTATTTCTCAATCGCAATCACGAAATCGAATCTGAAAAGGAGATTTTCAGAGGAGGTATTGCCTCTACAATTGTAGACCCCAAGCTCGTGTTCCGCGAAGCGATCCATAGACTGGCCAGTGGCATCATCGTAGCCCACAACCACCCATCCGGCAATCTGAAGCCCAGTCAGGCCGACATTCAAATCACCCAAAAACTCAAGCAGGGCAGTCAACTTTTTGACATCTCGCTGCTTGACCACATTATCGTTTCGACCAAAGGCTACTTCTCTTTTGCGGATGAGGGCTTGCTCTAGGAGGTATACCCCTCCATCGGGGAACGCTTCTTTTGGGAACTATTTTCGCTGCCTATAGTTGGGGTATTTAGGCTAACTTGCCGCCCTAAATTCTTGCCAGCTCTATGCTCAATCCTAAATTCTACCCTTACCTCTTTTATCTCTATTTAATTTTTGCCTGGGGTAGTTCCTTTATCCTCATCAAACAAGGTTTAGCAGCCTTTACGCCTATTCAAGTAGCGGCACTGAGAATCGTCATCGCGGGCTTAGTGATGCTCCCCTTTACGATCGGTCGGAGCAAGGAAATCAGTCCTTTGGAGTGGCGTTATATTTTGATTGTAGGTCTAATTGGCAATGCGATCCCTGCTTTCCTTTTTCCCTATGCTGAAACGGTCCTCAACAGCGCCTCAGCGGGGATTCTCAATACGCTATCGCCCTTATTTGTACTCCTGCTAGGCATAGTGTTTTTTCAGCTCAAGCCGAGCCTCTCACAGCGTTTGGGGATGCTGATTGGTTTTGGGGGAGCGGTGGTGCTGATCTTGGGCAGCGGACAGGATATTGACTTTTGGTCCAATGCGTTTTATAGCTTCTTGGTGGTATTGGCGACTATCGGTTATGGCCTGAGTACCAATATCATGAAACGCTACCTCAACACTACTCCCTCTTTGTTGGCGACAGGCTACGCCTTGATGGCGATGGCTGTGCCCTACCTGATCTATCTAATCTTTTTTTCTGGGGTTGGGGAAGCGTTCCGCGACGCGGAACGCTCAGTCTGGATCTCCTTTGGCAGCATCGCAATCTTAGCCGCCTTGGGTACCGCACTCGCCCTTGTATGCTTTTACCGTCTCGTACAGACCACAGGCCCAATCTTCTCCTCCTCTGTCACCTACGTCATTCCCATTGTAGCCATGATGTGGGGCCTACTAGATGGCGAAAAAATATACCCCGCTCAGTATCTAGGGATGGCCCTAATCCTAAGCGGGGTCTTTCTTAGCAATCGTAAAACCAAAGCTAAGCCTCAAACAGCTTAAACTTGATCTACAATCCAGACGAGAAAAAATATCAGTGCGCCGAGCGCTGCTGCACTACCAGCAATACTCAATACCGCACCAAGGACTACGGATACATTAGAAAGCGGTCCAGCCAAAGCACCAAATACAATCGCCCCTAAAGCGCAAAGTAGACACAAACGCAGGGTACGATCCAACAAGGGTCGCTCCTGCTGCTTCTTGCGAAATGCTTGCCAACGAGTCTTAGTCTTTTCGACTACCCGCTTTTGCAAGGAAGGGCCGTGCTGCTGTTTGAGCATGATTCGCTCCAACTTGGCTTTTGCATCCTGGGGGGCTTGGGCATCATAACTACCAGCATAAGCAGGAGCGGCCAAAAGCATCATTGTGCTCACCCAGATACCAATCAAAGTCAATCTTAGATACATAGGATAATTTGGTTGATTTAAACAAAAACAAGACCCCCAATATAATGCAATGGATGCACTAATAGTTCTACTCTGCCATTATTTCATGCGACCAAAGTTTCTTCCCTTCCGTATCATAAAGGCTAAAAACTAGCTTACGCTCCAAACGTGGCCCAGTGATTTCCATCATGCCATAATTGCGGATGCCCACATGTGAACCTTCCATGCGATAGCGGTTGGGCTCCTCAGAAGCGTCGTGAGAGCCAGATGTGAGTGGAGATGCCGTAAAGTCATAGATTGTAATGCCATTGCGCTCCCAAAGCGAAAACTCTGAATGGTGGCGATCCCCGTCGAGGAAAATGACATTTTTGATCCCCTCACTAGCAATACTATTGAGGATAAAGTTCCGCTCAGCGGGAGCCAAATTGGCATAGTTCTCATAGACATCGGCACTGTTGACTACCTGCCCACCGATCATGACAAACTTGAAAGTTGCTTTAGAGGATACCAAAGCATCTATCAACCATCTAAGCTGCTCTTCTCCCAATACAGTCCTCTCCTCTGTACGCTTATTGTTGGGGGTTCTAAACCAACGATTGTCCAGCATAAAAAAGTCTGCATCTCCCCATTGAAAACTACTCGTAATGCCTCCTTGGCCGGGTAGACCGTAGGTAGGATTTCCCCAAAACAAACGAAAAGCCTCATGCGTCATCTCTTTGTTGCGGAAAGTCCAATCCGAATCATTGGGGCCATAATCATGGTCGTCCCAAATAGCATAGTTGGCCGATCCGGCTAGTAGAGGCTGCATTTCTTTGATGTTACGGGTATGTGTATAACGATGGATGATACCCGTACGCGTAAACCAATCGGCTTCACGGAGGTAGGTATTGTCGCCTAACCAAAGCATGATATCGGGCTTTTCGGTCGCGATCTGCTCCAAAATCTCATAACTCCCCCCATAAGGACGGCCGTTGCGATCATAGGTAGAGTCATTGACAAATAGACAGCTGCCCAAGGCAATTTTCATCGCTGGTGGATCGCTG
>JBCAWW010000829.1:0-3106 GCA_038534415.1 Bacteroidota bacterium
GTCAAAACACTCCAGTGTTTTGACTCAAACTGCACTCATCAACTCAATCATTCCCCCACTTTACTATCAAATTGCATGTTCAACAAGGAGCAAATCAAAAACATCCTCTTTCTCGATATCGAAACCGCTTCCTCAGTACCTGAATACGCCCAGCTAAGCGAGCGGATGCAGGAGCTCTGGGACAAGAAGGCAAATCGTTACCGCAGAGGAGATGATGCCGAAAAGAGTAGTGCGGAGCTATTTACCGAAAAGGCAGGTATTCATGCCGAATTTGCGCGGGTAGTTTGTATCTCCTGTGGATACATACAGTTTGATGAGGATACGCCCAGCATGACGATGAAGTCTTATGGGGGCGAAAATGAGCATGAAATTCTCACTGAGTTTGGCAAAATGCTCGACAAATACACAGCCGTAAAAGGCGGTCGCACTCTCTGCGCCCACAACGGCAAAGAGTTTGATTATCCGTTTTTGGGACGTCGCTATGTGATCAACCAAATCCGTATCCCTTATTCTCTGCAAGTGCAGGGCAAAAAGCCTTGGGAAGTCAATTTGCTCGATACGATGGAGCTGTGGAAGTTTGGTGATTATAAGTCCTATACCAGTCTCAATCTCTTGTCTGCAGTCTTAGATATCCCTTCCCCTAAGGACGATATCGATGGCAGTGATGTAGGTCGAGTATTTTGGCAGGAAAAAGACCATGAACGCATCCGTATCTATTGCGAAAAAGATGTGCGGACCACAGCTCAGGTCATGCTTAGAATGAACCGCTTTCCTTTAATGGAGCAATAAATCAATTGTAATAGTTAGCTCGCTTTCTCATAAAATATACCCCAATGTCTGAATATAAACGCCTCAAGCGTGTCCTCAAGAGTTTGATCCCTCACTTTCCGAGAGATGAGGATCGTCAATATTCGTTGGCAGATGCCCGCAATATGATCAATGATGTGGGACTACAAATGTCTGCAGAAATTTTAGACAAGCTTGTGAGCAATGACAAAATCCTCGACGACTTCTTGAGTAACATCTATTATCTGGAGAGCGATATCGGCCGCAAAGTCGTGACCGACTATGCCACCATAGATATGAAGTATAATCCGCGTGTATATGTGGAGGATGATTTGGTGGGCTTTTCGGTAACGCATCGGGGAGAAGAAATTGTTTTTGCTGAGTATGAATTGAATAAGCGGTAGGGGTAAGTATTAAGTAGGGAGTAGAAAGTATTAAGTACTGATTAGGAGGTGGTTTTGATGAGCTTCGTACTATCTACTATCTACTATCTACTATCTACTATCTACTATCTACTATCTACTATCTACTATCTACTATCTACTTTTGTCTCTGTATGCAGGAGGGCTTCTCGCCGAACGCTTAGTCCCAGGCCGTGGCCTTGGACTGCGGCTAAAGAAAGTTTAGCTTCTTGATTCATGCGCAAGCTTTTTTCTTGGAGATCTCGTTGGAGTAGCCAAGTGCCGAGCCCACCTTCGTGGGCGATAAGCTCAGGCGCGGCGGCTGAGACCCAAAGTCCAGCGGCTGTTAGGATAGAGGTCTCTCCAAAGTGTGCCCCTAACTGGGCCGTAAAACCATTGGCTTGCAAATAGCGATAGAGTCTGATCGTCGCTAGAATACCCCCATTTTTAGAAATTTTGAGATTGTAATGGTTGAAGCAGCCTTGCTCGACCAAGCGTTCTCCGGAGGAGAAAGTAGTAAGCGACTCATCCGCCATCAGTTTGACCTGCCCCCCAAATCGACGGCATAGATCTATCATCTTGTGATCTTGACTGATCGCTAAAGGTTGTTCTATCACCTTTACGCCTGCCTCTATCAAGGCGGGGATCAGCTTTAAGGCTTGCTCATAGGTCCAGCCAGTATTCGCATCTACCCTAATCGGGAACGATTCTCCCCAATGCTCCTTGACCCAATTGACCATCGCTAGGCAATCGTCTAAATGATGGTTGAGCTTGAGTTTGAGTTCTCTAAAGGCAAATGCTTGCAGCAAAGGGAGAATTTTGGACAGCTTGGCGGGTTTATCGAGCGGCACAATGCCACTATAATGGACTTGGCGTGAATATGTGATAGCCAGTGAATGAGCGAGAGATTGCTGTTGTGTTTTGCCCCAAAGGTCTAAAATGGCGATCTCCAATAGGCAGAGCGCAGCGGGCCGGATTAGTTTGGAGGCTTCCTGAAAAATGAAAACCTGCACTTCGGCAAAAGAGCGAAACGTTCTGCGAAGCAGCAGGGGCAAAACCGCTTTTATATCTTGGACAACACTCGCAAAATCCTCTCCCGTCACATATGGCCGAGGACAAGCTTCCCCATAGCCTTGCTTCCCATCTTTGCTGTTTAGTTGTAAGATGATCGAATCTGATCTTTGGGTGGATTGATTGGCTTGACTGAAACGAATACGCAGCGGCACTCGAAACGGATATATGGCGTGAGAGCTGATTTGCATAGTGTCGGTACTAACGAGAAGGAACTAATTGAGGTATCAAGATGCGCCGTTTGAGGGAACGCAATTGTTGACGGACGATGCGTTTGCCGATTTGATAAAAGTTGTTTGAACTAACAGGGGCAAGCGTAAGCAAACCATTGCCTTCGGTATAGCCAGGATTGCGTTGCTGATAATAGGCGATGAGGGGATTTTTTAGATCAGTGTCTTTGATCTTGCTAGCTGGATCGCGAACGTATTTCTCTGGCTTGAGGACAATGCCTGTATGTGCCTGATAAAGTGGGCCATAATGCGTAGCTCCGATATGATGCATGAGTTTTTCGATCATGGGAGGCTTACGGTGGGAGGGACTGGGATAATACTCGCCTAGGGTGCGAGCAAAGGCCAAATAAGGTTTGTAGGTGAGGGCATCGCACCAAAAATAAACCTTGGCAAAGAGGAAGTAATACCAGTAGCGGCGCATGAGTTTCATGCCGGTTTTTTGCATGAGCGCTTTGCCCCTAAATGCTTTGTGGATGATGGTCTGACCATAGTAAATGGTGAGTCGCCAACGAGATTCGAAACGAAATGGAGTAACTCTGAGTCCGGTAAAGCCAATCAGTTGCTCCCCTTTGTAGTAAAAGGAGTAGTGATCATTGCGTTGGATCCGAGCGATAAAGG
>JBCAWW010000830.1:0-3103 GCA_038534415.1 Bacteroidota bacterium
TTTGCTTGGGACCGGCACAAGCAAATGACCTTGCTCAGGCAAGGAGATGTCTCAGCCCAAGGCTTCTATCAAGAGATTCCTTTTCGCTATATCAAGGATCATATCTTTATCGACGTGGAGATCGAAGGCCAGACCTACAACTTCCTGTTTGATACCGGTTTTGCGCTTTCCTTTATTGACGATGACCTACTCCCTTCAGTCGATTATCAGTCCGTAGTCAAATCCAAGGTGAGTGGTAGCTCCTTTGAAAAGCATAGGGTCAAATTTGGCAGCTTGTCCAAGATCACCATCGCGGGTATTGAGTTCCAAAACACTGGCGTGGGCGTAGAAGACCTCAAGTATATCAATGATGATTATCACTGCGAAGACCAGGTCCAGGGAGTCATCGGAGCCAATTTATTGCGCAAGGCCAATTGGCAGATCGACTACCAACAACGACTGATTCGCTTTACGGATGACTTCGCCAAACTCAAAGTAGATCCTGCGGCCATCATACTCGATATGACCGCTCATCAGCGAGGCTTTGGCTACGGGAGTGTGAAACTTAATTTCGGTGGCATCGAGAAGAATCTCATTTTTGATACGGGCTCTAGCGGAGGCTTTACGATGGGTTTGGAGGCTTGGGAAGAATTCCAGCAGCTTGATCCAAACTTTGTGAGCATGCAATATGGCAACGAGCAAAAAAGCGCTAAGCTCCACCCCAATTATCTGATCCAGATCGAGGAGTTAGCAATAGGAGAATTGAAGCTCAACAAAGCCCTATTGTCGCTGGAGCAGGGCGCGAGTTCATTGCTAGGCAACGACTTTTTGCATCATTATCGAGTCAGTGTCAACTGGAGCCAAAATCAATTGCACCTAGAGCCCAAAGAGGCCATACAAGCGACAAATCCAGCGCACTTTCCTCTTTTATTGCGGCCAGATTTTGAGCAAAACGCTATCCTGATCAGAGCTAAGCGTTCTGGGACAGAATATGAAAAAACAAAACTCGGTACCCAGATACGCACGATCAATGGCGAAGATGTATCCAGTCTTAGTCGCGCAGCGCTTTGTCAATTTTGGCAAAACAAATGGCCAGAATTTGCCAGCCAGGCAGCGATCAGCATCCGACTTCAAGATCGTGAAGCTCCTATTTTATTGCAGAAAAGCCTGCTATTTGCAGAGTAAAAAATCAGGTACCGGAATGTAAGTAGCGGGTATATCCGATATCTCTTTATTTTTCCTACCGCTGCGCGGAACGCTTATTTGAAATGCTTGCAGGCTTGATTTTTTACATATCGGGCACTGGTCTATTTTTTCTGCTGCGCGGAACGCTTCTCTTGCCGCCTCTAGCAACCACTAGGGTCTATCGTTAAAATATTGACGATTTAGACTTAGTGGTAAATTTTTCCAAAAACTTCATCCCTCTATAGGAGTTACCTTTTGGATTCAATTTGGGGCTCCACACTGCAATCGCATATTGGTCTGGATGGATCGCGATAATGCCCCCTCCGACACCACTTTTCCCGGGGAGCCCGACCTTAAAGGCAAATTCTCCGGACTCATCATAAAAGCCACACGTTTGCATGAGAGCGTTTATCCTTTTCGATTGACTTTCGCTCAGGATAGCCTCATCATTGTGTACCCCTTTACCATTATTGGCTAAGAATAAAAACACCTCCGAGAGTTCTTGGCAACTCATCTCTAATGAGCAGAGATCAAAATAAAAATCAAGCACATCCGAAGGCTCGTTTTCTATTCGTCCAAATGATTTGATAAAATTGCAGAGGGCTACATTTCTGTAGCCTACCTTCTTCTCGGATTGGGCGATTTTACTCGAATAATCCAATTCGCTATTGTAAGACAAAGCGCGCACGAAGGCTAAAAAGTCCGCTTTGGGGTTTTGCAGCTGGCTTAACAGTATATCTGAGACCACCAATGCGCCGGCATTCAAAAAGGGATTGCGAGGCAGGCCTTGATCCGCTTCCAATTGCACTAAAGAATTGAAAGCAGTACCTGAAGGTTCAACTCCTACTCGATTCCAGATTTCATCCCCCAGCATCCGATAGGCGAGTATCAAGGCTAGTACTTTGGCGATACTCTGGATGGAGAATTTGTCATAGCAATTGCCAGTGCCAAAGCTAGCTTGATTGATGGTCGTGATATGTACGCCAAAATTACGAGGATCAACCTTGGCCAATTCAGGAATATAAGATGCTGTTTCTCCCTGATCCGCTATGGTCTTTATTTCCTGGTAGACATCTTGTATTAAGTCGTCAAAATTCATTTAATCTATTTTCACTGCTTCTGAGGATAATTTTTTACCCAAAAATGCTCAGACAAAAGTAGTTCGTACGGAGCGCTTCGCAGAAGCTTCGGTTTCATTTTGGAGATTTATTCCTCCGCCTTTCCCGATCCCAATTTTCGGGATACCCCCCTCCGAAGGCTAGGTGTCTAACATAAGTTTTCATCAGGTGGAAATTTTGAAAAACGCCATCCCGGAAATTGCTTGGAGCAGCGCGGAAAGCGGTTATCCGGGATCTCTACTGATTCCCGATCTTTCACCAAGATCCCGGATAACCCGCCTGCACCTTGTTTCGGCGCATTTCCGGGATGACTTGATAAGTTATTGAAAATCAAATATTTGAAACCATATACCTCAAAGTATTCCACTCTGTGTAGAAGATGTGTTAGAACCGCAGCCTCCGAAGGGGCCAAAACCTTCGGTTTATTAAACCATTTCCCCTCTTGGAGAAAAAGGATGAGCGTTCTGCGAAGCAAAAACCCTAAAATGACTCATCTGCCATCGAGATACTTTTGCGCTGACCTTAGCTTGCCTAGTACTGCACATCGTACTGCATCGGGAATTGATCCGGAATCTCCTCATTGCTCTCATCTAGATTTTGGCGTAAATCAATCTCGATACCCCTCGCGATGGTAGAAATCGGCACATCATTGGCGGTACCTTCAAAGGGATTTTCGCCAGTACGACCGATGCGTTCCATGGTATGGAAGATCCAAGCCACCATCCCATAAAAAGGAATGCTAAACCAAACAAATAAATCCCCAATCAGCGGATATGCAGCTTCGAACTCCTGCCCGATCTCAGCAAACTGTGGCACCAAAG
>JBCAWW010000831.1:0-3098 GCA_038534415.1 Bacteroidota bacterium
GAGAATCATCCCAACTGATAATCGCCTGATGATAATCTCTTTCTTCGCCGCGATCATCTAGGATTGCTTTGAAGTCTGCCTTTAAGCGTACGTGAATGATATCATCCTCAGTAAAAAGCGAGGTGGCGTTCTCCGAAGGAGCTCCCCCCCTAAAACCAAACAAGCACAATACGGTGCCTAGCATGAAAAAGTAGCGCATTCTAATCATAGTAGCGTTTTTAGGTATTGATCGTTTTAGGCTGAATAATTTCTATTATAGGTTCCCCTTGGGGAACGAAAGCACGCTCCTCATATTCGAGTTGCTTCTCTTTATTTTGCCGGATTACAGTAGAGACCCGAGTTCCATATGCATCATTGACAATGAAACGAGCTGAAAGTAGGCGCTCCCATTCCAAGCTAACGCCCGTAGCTGGCAGGGCCTCATCAGCGGCAATCTCTGTATTATGCATCATTTGAAAAAGGGCTTCTGACTCGCTCTCTTGATGACGCACAATCTCCTCAAGGCCATTTTTGCCGTTGCTGACCTTGGGCCAAGGGGTATCTAAAATCCGATTGCTCAAACCATAAAATCCAGGTTCAAGCTTTTGAGGGGAGACTTCCTCTCTATTTGCATAATACCATAACTCATCAGGCGTACCCAACAATAGGTTAAAACCATTAAAGTTTTGAGCATGAGGAAGAATAGAGCTAAGGTACTCCTGCGGATCTGGAGATTGGGCTAAAAAATCAGCCACTAAGGGGCCTCTACTCGGGGCATCGGAGAGAAAACCTTCTACTTCGCGGTAATTGGTAAGTGCGGCCCAGTAACCGTTTTTGTTGGCGCCCATCCAAGTACCTCCACCTTTCAGGTCTCTACCAGCATATACCTGGGGCTGGTCCTCCCACCAATGGACTCTCTGGGTTGGCCGTTCATAAAACTCATCTCGATTAGCGGCAAGCACTAAGGGATATTGCTCGTCCTGTTGCCAGGCAAATAGAATCGTGCACATGTTCAATATTAAGCAGGAATCTGCCCAATTCAAATCAATCTTCTCGCTCTAATATCTCAAATCGACAGCTGATACTCTGACCATTTTCGTCGACCAAGCTCAGGCTATGCCAACCCGCCTCTGGCTGTAAGCCCATTTCATGGAGTTCTTTGGTATCACCGAGGTATTTATCATCTAGATGCCAGTAAATCAATGTGGCGGGATCGCGGTGCGCGGCTTCAAACACCACACTGCTAAGTGAGCCATCAAGTTCGCGTGGTAAATATATTTTGGTCCCATTGCGGGGATAGATAATCGCCATCTGCTTTTGGGGTGGCTGATGAGCCAGACAATCGGGTCGAAAAGGAGGGATAGGCACAAAATCAGGATGCGCTTGGCGATAGTAGGTTTCCATATTGGGTGGTAAAACCAAAAAGGACTCTTGTTGCATGTTTAGGGGCGACTCACATTCACTACTCACCTGAAAACTAGCCGTCTGATCTAGGAAAACTTTTTCGTGATAAGGACAAGGTTCAAGGCGTAGCCCTTTTTGAGGCACCCAGGTGGTATCACCATCAGGGCAAATTTTGCTAGCACGGTGTCCAGTCTGCCGGCAAACTCGTATGAGTTCCATTTCATCAATCGGAATTTCAAACCAGTCGTTTGAGCCCCCAAGATTAGAAAAAACATCAAACAAGATTGGGGCGGCAGCACGAGTGCCAATGAGTCCCGGTCTCCCCTCCCCATCTGCATTCCCGACCCAAACGGCCACCACATATTCGGGGGTACAGCCAATCGCCCAAGCATCTCGAAAACCATAGCTAGTGCCTGTTTTCCAAGCGATCTTGCGAGAAGACGAAAATGCTTGCCAAAACTCCTCGTTCTCGGGACGAGTAACCTCCACCATGGCCTCAAAAGTATGATGAATAGCCGCCGCGTCTAGGGTCCCTTGCTCCCTTAGCTGCTCAAATTGATCGGGGCTCAGTCGGCCTTGACTTTGTTGAATCTGATAATTGGGAGCGTGAAAGGCTTGGGGATCATATTTGCCACCATAGTAGAGATGGTTTTTGAGGGTTCGCGCCATGCTGGCGTAAGTCCCAGCAAGATCCCATAGGCTTGCTTCTGCCCCACCTAATACGAGTGTCAAGCCATAATCAGAAGCAGGACGATCGATCGTAGTGAGTCCATATCGCTGTAGGTTGTGGCGAAAGCGCGGCACTCCATATCTACTCAGCATTCGTACGGCAGGAATATTGAGCGAGCGTGCGAGTGCTTTGGAAGCTGGCACTGCCCCTTGATAAGTTCGATTGTAATTAGTCGGATTGTAACCGGCGTAATAAGAAGGAACGTCCGGCACTAACATATCGGGCAGCAATTCTCCCTCATTGATCATAGAAGCATATAGAAAAGGCTTTAGGATACTACCAGTACTTCGCCTTGAAGGTATGACATCGACCGCACATGCTTGATCCTCTGATTGGCAAGGAGTGTTGCCCACATAAGCAAGCACATCGCCAGTTTCTACCTCAAGCACCAATACCGCAGCATTGTGAATTTCGTTTTGGCGTAAGCTATAATAATGCTGTTTAACGATCTCATTGACTTGACGCTGCGTTTCGCGATGGAGCGTAGAAGCTAAAATCGTTCGCTCTGGCTTCTCAGCTAGATGCTTTTGATGCACCTTCTCAAGCAAGTGAGGCGCAAAAGAAGGCAAAGGCTTGGGCTTTTGCGGTAGAGGTTCCAGTTTGGCTAAGGCACAAGTCAGTGAATCGATGCTTTGGTTTTGATAGAGCTTGTCGAGGAGAAAGTTTCGTTTTCTTGCTAGGGCATCTCGATTACGACCGGGATGGATCAGTGAAGGAGCGTTCGGTAAAACCGCCAAAGTAGCTGCCTCAGACCAAGAAAGCTTATCCGCCCCTCGACCAAAATATTTCCATGCCGCAGCGTCCAATCCAACTACATTACCGCCAAAAGGTGCATGTGAAGCGTAGAGCTGAAGAATTTCCGATTTATCATGTCGCCATTCTAAGCGAGTGGCAAGAATCATCTCTAGTATCTTTTCGGGTATGGTCCTTCCCTTACCCTTGCGAGACATCCGGATCACTTGCATCGATAGGGTCGAGCCTCCAC
>JBCAWW010000832.1:0-3097 GCA_038534415.1 Bacteroidota bacterium
CTAAATCTAGACTTGACCTTTAATCCTGACTTCTCTAATGTCGAGGCAGATCGGCAGGTAACCAATCTCGACCGTTTTGAAATATTTTTTCCCGAAAGGAGACAGTTCTTTTTAGAGAATAGCGACCTTTTTGCCAATCTCGGAACGCAACGAATTAGACCCTTTTTCTCCCGTCGAATTGGTATTGCCCAAGACACAGCCACAGGTCAAAACCAGCAAAATCGAATCTACTATGGAGCTAGATTAAGTGGGAAAATCAATAACAATTGGCGGATGGGTTTGCTCAATATGCAAACCGCACCGGTAGAAGAAATCAATCAGCCGGCGGTAAACTATACTGTGGCTTCGCTGCAACGGCAAGTATTTAAACGATCCTTTCTTTCTTTTTTCTTTGTCAATCAGCAAGATATGACCGATTCGACCGGGAAGTTTGCTTTTCAGGCTGATAAATTTAATCGGGTCTTAGGAAGTGATTTTACCTTAGCCTCGGCTGATAACGCTTGGAATGGGCGCTACTTTTTTCACTATAGCCTAGACGAAAGTCAAGAGAAACAAGCCTTTACTTATGGCACCAACCTTAGTCTCACTAGACGAAGTTTTCAGATCGAATGGGATCAGCAAATGGTGGGCAAAGGTTACGAGGCCGAATTGGGCTTTGTTCCCAGGACCGGTTTTATGCGAATAGCGCCGCAAGGGCGACTGTTTTTTTACCCTAAAAAAGGCCCCTTCAACATCCATGGACCGGGCATCAGTACGGAAGTGATTTGGGATGATACCTATCGCAAAACCGACCATCAGTTTGGGCTTACTTACGAAGGGCAACTCAACAATACGGGCCGCATCGAATTGGCGATAAATCAAAACTATACCTATCTGTTTGACGAATTTGACCCCAGCCGTAGCGAATTGGAGCCACTAGCAGCGGGTACGGATTATCAATATACCAATGTCGAGCTTTCCTATCGAGGCGATCGCCGCCGTAAAGTGTATGCAAATTATGAGATCAATGCTGGAGAGTATTTCAACGGTCAGCGTTATGGCATCACTGGTACTTTGACGGCTAGGGTCCAGCCATATGGCTTTCTATCTCTAAGGGCGGGTTACAATCGGATTTCTTTGCCCGCTACTCCTACTCAGCCTGATACTACGGTCAATCTATTGCTAATTGGCCCGAGGCTAGACGTGACTTTTACGCGTAAGCTCTTCTTCACCCTTTTTACCCAGTACAATAGTCAATTTGACAATCTCAACTTCAACGCCCGCCTCCAATGGCGTTATAAGCCTGTTTCAGACCTGTTTTTGGTCTATATTGATAATTATCAGCTAAATGATTCAGAATGGCAGCCCTATAATCGAGCCTTAATTCTTAAATTAACTTATTGGCTTAATCTTTAAACTACTACTACATGAAAAATTTTCAGGATCATTCTGCTAGCCGTCGTGGCTTTCTCAAAAAAACGGCACTCGCAGGGGCTGCTTTCGTGGCCATCCCCGGCGGAGTGAGAGGGCGCCAAATATTGGTAAATCCGCAAACTGTCGTAGCTCCTAAGCAGTATAGCCCCAATGACACAATCCGCCTAGCCGTAATTGGAATGGGCATTATGGGGCACAACAATATCAACGCAGCCCTCCAGGTTCCTGGAACCGAGTTTGTTGCCGCCTGTGATCTCTATCAAGGTCGTCTCGACCGCGCCAAAGAGCTCTTTGGAGACGATTTGTTCACTACCAATGACTATCGCAAGATTTTGGATCGTAAAGATGTAGATGCGGTCATCGTGGCTACCTCAGATCACTGGCATGATCATATTTCGATTGCAGCCATGAAAGCAGGTAAGGCGGTCTATTGCGAAAAACCGATGGTGCATAAGTTAGACGAAGGCCATGCTGTCATCAAAGCCCAAAAAGAGACGGGTATGGTCTTTCAAGTGGGAAGTCAGGGCGTGAGTTCTATCATCAATGACAAGGCGAAGGAGCTATTTGAAGAAGGCGCCATTGGGGACTTGATCCTAGTAGACATCTATAATGACCGATTCTCTGCTATGGGAGCTTGGCAATATTCTATCCCAACTGATGCATCGACTAAGACTGTGGATTGGGAAGCTTTTGTAGGAGATGCGCCTAAGCGAACGTTTGACTCCAATCATTTTTTTCGCTGGAGAAATTACCAAGAATATGGTACTGGCGTAGCGGGGGACCTATTTGTGCATCTCTTTTCTCGTTTGCATCGGATTACCTCTTCCTTAGGCCCTGAGCGGATTTACGCCACCGGTGGCCTGCGACATTGGAAAGACGGCCGCAATGTACCTGATATCATGGCCGCGCTTTATGACTACCCCGCTACTGGTGCACATCCTGCCTTCAACGTTCAGATGAGAGTCAATTTTACCGATGGCAGCGGGGGCGGTTCACATGCGCGTATGGTTGGCACCGAGGGCGTCATGGAACTTGGCTATAACAGTATCACGGTAAAGCGTAACAAGCTTTCTGATGCACCAGGATATGGGGGATGGGATTCATATGGCACTTTTACCAAGGCCCAACAAGCAGCCTATGAAAAGTGGTACAAAGCCAAATTTCCTAGCAAAAGCCCAGAAGTAAAAGCCCCCAACGAATTTGAATACTCCTTGCCCAAAGGCTATAGCGACCACGTCCATCACTACGAAAACTTTTTTGCGGGTATGCGCGAAGGCAGTATGATTGTAGAGGATGCGAGCTTCGGCTTACGGGCAGCAGGCCCACCCTTGGCGTCCAATATGTCATACTTCGAGCAAAAAACCGTTAAATGGGATCCGGTTAAGATGAAGGTTTTAGACAGCTAAACCGTAAAGTTTGACCGTTCAAACAATTTCGAGCATAGTATAAGCAGTCCCAATGTATATTTGATCCTATTCCCATAATAATTGTTGTGATATGCTGGCGCTCAGGTGCTAAACGTTTTGCACGAAGAGTTTCTACATATCCCCAATTATCCTCAATATGGCCGTCTTCCCCGGACGGCCTTTTTTTTGTCCCTACTCTAGGTTTGACTCTCTTTCCCACTTCAAACTCTCTAAAATTTTGGGCAATAAAGCCGATACTATTGCCGCTTGCCAAACTC
>JBCAWW010000833.1:0-3096 GCA_038534415.1 Bacteroidota bacterium
CGCTGCAATAGGTCTGCATAGCGCTTTTCGGCCTTCTCTTTTTGCAACAAAAAAATACGTTTTTCGAGTTCTAGATACTGCTGCTCAGCGATGATTTTGCTTAGCAATAACCAGCGTGGATCCCTAGCCTCTCGCTCCTCCAATACACTTTTGGGAAGCACAAATAATTGAGTATCCACCAAAGCCTCTAGGTTTTCACTCGTTGGCTCAGCCGTAATCCATGAAGAATAAGCCGAAAGCACTTGACCCGCAAAAAAGAAGCAATAAGTGATTTGTTCCCCTTCGCTCGAATGATAGTAAGTCCTGACCAGACCCGATTCGATAAAGGCCAATTTGCGACAAACGCTGCCTTCTTTGATAAAATGCTCCCCTTTGGCCAGTTTTTCACTTTTGCCCAAGGCGAGGACCTCATCAATCTCTGCCTCACTAAACAAATCAAAAGACTGCAAAAAGGATTTCATCGCTTACTTAGATCATATAGCTGGCAAGTTCAACAAATTTTTCGACGGGCAATTGTTCTGCCCGCAGCTTCAAGATTCTTTCTTGATCGGGAAACTCTTGCATATCGACCGTTTTCAAAGCGTTGCGGAGGGTCTTTCGTCTTTGATTAAACGCCGCTTTGACAAGACGTTTGAGCTTAGGAAAAGGAATCTCCGGCAGGACAGGCTTACGAACAAGCCTTATGACCCCACTTTGCACTTTAGGGGGCGGGCGAAACACATGTGGGGGTACGCTAAACTCATAGCTGCGTTCAAAATAGGCTCCCAGCAATACACTCAAGATGCCATAAGTCTTGCTACCCTCATTGGCGCAGATACGTTGGGCCACCTCTTTTTGGATCATAAAGACCCCTTCTTCGATATACTCAAGATTATCTAATAGGGCAAAAAAGATAGGCGAGCTGATATTGTAAGGGAGATTGCCGATAAAGGCGGCATTGGGTTGGAGGTGAGCAGATGGCTCCCACTTCAGGATATCTTGGTGGACGATTTTGGGACCATTTTCACCATAATGCTGACTCAACCATGCGACCGCCTCAGGGTCTACTTCGACGAGTTGTAGCTTAGGGTATTTGGGCCAGAGCAAATCCGTCAGCACTCCTTGTCCGGGACCAATTTCGACCACTTGCTGTTCGGGCCTGGCTTTCAGGCTGTTGGCAATGCGTTCCGCGGTTAGCGGCTCCTTTAAGAAATGCTGGCCCAGATGTTTCTTGGGTTTCAGATTATCCATCTTTTGTGGTAATTTGGCTGTATGAAGGCACTCTTATCGCCCCATGTACCGCAGACGGACAAAAATACACTTTTGGCAGCACTTCTTTCCGAAGAATACGCCAGCCAGACATATTCTCTTCTTTCGCTTACTCCTTCGGAGAACGCTTCTACCGAAAGCGGTAAGCGCGAACTCCTCCATCAAGACGGCAAAATGTGCCTCTGTTTGGGGATGGGAGCGGAGCCTACGACAGAAGCGTTCCGCAAGGCGGCTCACCAAGCAATTCAAATGGCCAATGAATATGGCTATGAGGCAATCGTCGTAGCGGCAGCAGACAGCAGTCAATCGGCCGCAATCACTGAAGCTTTGACAGAAGGATTTTTGTTGAGTGCCTATCAGTTCAATGTCTATAAGTCGGAAGCCAAGCCAGCCTCTTTAGATACCGTTTATCTGCTGGGTGAAGGAGAAGCCTTGACAGCAGCGGTAGAGCGGGGACAAATCATGGCCGAAGCAACCCATGTGGCCAGGGACCTGGTCAACGAACCCGTAATTACTTTGACCGCCGAAGAAATGAGCCGCCGTATCGAGTCATATGGCAAGCAATATGGCTTTAGCGTAGAAGTTTTTCACAAAGCCAAGATTCAGGCGTTAAAAATGGGAGGTATACTCGCCGTAAACTACGGTAGTGTTGAACCTCCGACTTTTTCGATACTAGAACATAAGCCCGAAAATCCCCGCAATGATAAGCCGATCATCTTTGTTGGCAAGGGCGTAGTATATGATACTGGAGGTCTGAGTCTCAAGCCCACGGCCAATAGCATGGACTTCATGAAGGCTGATATGGGTGGCGCAGCAGCAGTTATCGGCGCTATCTGTGGCCTAGCCGCCGCAAAATCTGATGTATGGGTGATGGGTTTGGTACCCGCAACCGACAATCGTCCGGGCCAAAATGCTTATGTGCCTGGCGACGTAATCGAGATGTACGACGGCTCGACAGTAGAAGTATTGAATACTGATGCCGAAGGTCGCATGCTCTTAGCTGATGCGCTTGCCTATGCCAAGCAATACGATCCAGAATTGGTCATCGATCTCGCGACCCTAACGGGTGCAGCAGTGGTTGCCATTGGCAGTCCGGGTATTGCGATGATGGCGACAGCTGAGGACAGCAAAAAACAGGCGCTCAAAGATGCTGGCGAACTAGTCTACGAGAGATTGGTAGAATTTCCGCTTTGGGATGAGTATAAGGAGATGCTCAAAAGTGATATTGCGGATCAAAAAAATATAGGCGGGCGCGAAGCAGGCGCCATTACAGCGGGCAAGTTTTTGGAAGCCTTTACGGATTATCCGTGGATCCATTTGGACATAGCGGGTCCGGCTTGGCGGTTTAGCCCAGATTCGTACCGTGGCAAAAACGGTACTGGAGTAGGTGTACGCTTACTCTTTCAATTTATTCAACAATACGGCCAAGCATAGATTGCTGGCCTTAAAGAAGCTTTCATGGCAAAATCAAGAAGACCTAAACATAGTAAACTCAGAGTTGGTATAACCATTGGCGATGTAAGTGGCATCGGTCCGGAGCTTGTCATCCAAGCGTTTCAGGACCATCGCCTCAAGGACCTTTGTATTCCCATATTATATGGTTCTTCGCGCGTGATCAATATCTATCGCAAAGTGATGGGGGTGGAGAAATTTCACTACATCATGGTACAAAAACCTTCTCAGGCCCAAAATCGCAAACTCAATGTGATCGATTGTGTATCAGACTTAGACCGTATCGATATCGGTAAGCCCTCCGAAGCGAGTGGCAAGGTTGCTTATGAGGCAGTGAAGCGAGCCGTAGAAGATGCCCAACACCAACAACTTGATGCTTTGATCACGCTACCAGTG
>JBCAWW010000834.1:0-3094 GCA_038534415.1 Bacteroidota bacterium
AAACTTAGAGGTGAACGTTCTGCGCAGAAGTAAATATCAAAAATCCTCTCCATCTAAGTGGCTGCCTCAAAATTGCCTACTAGTAAACTCTTCTCGTCAATCCCCTTTGAAGGGGATGTTTGGCGAAATGGGGATGTGCAGAGATGAGCGTTCTGCGCAGCAGTAATACTAAATACTAAAACTCGATATCAAAGCTCAGCGGTAGCAAGGTCTGTTTTACCCCTTCCAAGCGCATGATCTGTCCCTCAATCCCTTGCGAAAGGATGATCATCGGTTGAGCCGTAAGGTTTTCGTACTCGACCATCACCTGGCGACAAGCGCCGCAGGGCATTACGGGTACATCTATGGCTTTATGCTCAGTTCTCGCCCGCACCGCCAATTTGATGACCTGATTGCCTTTGCCGAGTGAGCCTGCATAAAAGAGGGCCGTACGCTCCGCGCAAATGCCCGATGGGAAAGCGAGATTTTCTTGATTGTTGCCCGTGATAATTTCGCCATCAGCTAGCTGTATCGCACAGCCTACTAGGAAGTTGGAAAAAGGGGCGTAGGCATTTTCGGTTGCTTTGAGAGCGGCATCGAGCAAAGCCGCTTCGTCTTCGGCCAATAGGGAGGCCTGGTCAAAGAGCTCGTAATGAATCTTGATTTCTTGTTTCATGCACTATTGACTATCAAGCACCATGATATCGGCGCCTGCAATGCCTTCAAACTCTACGGCTACTTTGCCATGTTCAAAAGCTTCTGCAATGTCCTTGCCTGCTCCCAGTGCGTCATAAAAGCCCGTCGCAAACACGATCGCGGCATTATCTGGGACCGCCTTATTCATACCGATGATATAAGGCACATGTGGTTTCAACTCTTTGGCCTGCGATTGAGAATAGCAAGCGTTGAGCAATACACAACGGACCGAGCCCTCAAATAGTTTAAAAAGGCTGGCGAGTGCTGTCGCGGGTAAGACCTTCATATTGCCTTGGTCGTCCTCAACCACGATCCCGCCATCATAGTCGTTTAGATTCGTTTCTTCCTCTTCAAAGAACAGGCTACGGCTGCCTTCTTCTGCCTTTTCTGTCAAACCTGTGGTAACCCCATGGCCAGAAAAATGCACGATTTGCGGATTTTCATCCAGCATTGCCCTTCTGAGATCGGCGGGGCGCACCGCCCACTTTTGTATAATCTCAAACGAGTCACGATGATTAGCACGACGTAAGCCTTCTTCGATCTCACGGATCTCCTTATCTAGTTTGAGACGTCCTGTACTGCTGGGGTTGGAGGCCAAAAAGAGGATTTTGGTTTTTTGATTGGCTGCTGGAGTATTCTCCCGATAGTTATCGGGATCGCCGAACGCTTCGTCTCCTCCTTCACCTAGTTCTTCAAGGTAGAGGAGTAAGGCGGAAGCAAGCTTGCTATATCCTGCATTTGCCTCTCGTGAGTCGATCATTTCCATGCGCTCGTCGCGACTGAGCTTCTTAAATCGACGCGACATTTCGATGAGGGTGTTTTGTTCATTCGACGAAAATTGATCTTTGACTCCGTCTAGATAGCGAAATACTTTTTTTAAGTCTCCTTTGCCTATGAGGGCTTTGGCTTCAGTTTTGATGGCTTCCATGGCGGGAAAATAGGGATTTAAGCTGAAAAAATGGATAGGGAGTAAAATGATCCGTTGATTTTTTCTTCGTGCATCCTGTCTTTTTGCCTTGCTGCGCAGAACGCTTCTCAAAAGCGGCCTAGGCCATAGCAGTAGAAAGTAGCAAGTAGAAAGTATCAAGTATTAAGACAGACCATCATGACGCTCGATTGTTGAACGTCTAAATACTTGCTACTAAATACCTAATACTCTAAAAATAAGCGTTCCGCGCAGCGGTGATGCAAAAAATGATGTCCTGATTCATGAATCCGAATGTCCTGAAAGCTGAATCCGGTCAGCAGAGGCCCAAAAAGGCCGTTTCATCAATCAAAATCAACAATCAAAACGATGAAACGAAATCTTCTTCTTGCCCTGCTATTTACCTTTGGCATCGGCATTAGCTTTGGCCAAAATGTTACACTTAGCGGCTATGTATATGATGATAGCAATGGCGAAAGTTTGATCGGGGCTACTGTTTATATCCCCGAAGTCAAAGCCGGTGCTTACAGCAACTCCTATGGCTTTTATTCTTTAAGCGTTCCGCCGGGTACCTATGTGGTGCAATTTCGCTTTGTGGGCTATGCCGTCACGACTGACACCATCGAGCTAAATGAAAATGTAAAACTCGACATGCGACTAGGGCAGATGGAAACGACGACCGAAGAAGTCGTTATCTCCGCCGAATCCGCCAGTGAACGCTTACGCTCTACCGAAATGGGAGTGGAAAAACTGTCGATCAAGGAGATCAAAAAACTGCCGGTATTGTTCGGTGAAACCGATATCCTCAAAACCATCCAACTCCTACCCGGAGTCAAAGCAGCAGGGGAGGGGAGTAGTGGTTTTTTTGTGCGCGGTGGCGGCTCTGACCAAAACTTGATCCTGCTCGACGAAGCAACCGTTTATAATCCTGCGCACTTATTGGGATTCTTTTCGGTCTTTAACGGAGACGCGATCAAAAGTACCAAGCTCTACAAAGGCAATATGCCCGCTGAGTATGGGGGACGCCTTTCTTCTGTGTTGGATGTACAAATGAAAGATGGCAACAAAAAGGATTATGAACTCAGTGGCGGTATCGGCCTCATTTCTTCACGCTTGACTTTTGAAGGTCCCATAGTGGAGGACAAAGGTAGTTTTATGGTGTCAGGTCGGCGGACTTATGCCGATGCCTTTTTGGCTTTTTCGTCAGATACCAATCTGCAAAACACCCAGCTATACTTTTATGACCTCAATATGAAGGCCAACTACCGGCTAGGCGAGAAGGATCAAATCTTTATCTCGGGTTACTTTGGACGCGATAAGTTTGGCTTACAGGATCAGTTTGGGCTCAACTGGGGCAATGCGACGGGGACGGTACGTTGGAATCACCTTTTTAGTGATAAACTCTTCCTCAATAGCACCTTGATCTATAGCGATTATGACTATGAAATTGAGGAAGAGTTTATCACTAAAAAGGTGATTCCAACGTACCGTCCC